>DATBBP010000170.1:0-5143 GCA_036270935.1 Gemmatimonadaceae bacterium | reverse complement strand
CGGGAAAGGGAGTCGGTTCCGATTCTCAGTGCCAAGAACTAGTGGCGAGTGACGAGCGGCGAGTGATGCGTGGCGAGTGGCGAGTGGCGAGTGGCGAGTGGCGCGTGGCGCGTGGCGCGTGGCGAGTGGCGAGTGGCGAGTGGCGAGTGGAATCTGAGACGAAGCGTTGATGGGGTGGTGAGAGCTCGGGCTCCGGCCACCCCATCAGCGTTTCGTTCCGAATTGTCGCGCCACGCGCCACGCATCACGCGCCACGCCTCTGCGCCACTCGCCACGCCTCTGCGCCACGCGCCACTTCTTGAGTCGCAGGGCCTAGGGTTTATCGATTTGGTGATTAAGGTTGACTCTAGCCCTAGCCCATCTCCCGTGCGAACTGCGATTTACGCTGGCAGCTTCGATCCGATCACACGCGGTCATGAGGATCTCGTCAACCGCAGCCTCGAGTTCGTCGACCGAGTCGTCGTTGCGGTCGCGACGAACGTTGCGAAGCAGCCGTTGTTCAGCGTCGACGAACGCGTAGAGCTCATTCGCGCGACATTGCACGATCGGGCGGCACGAGTCGAGGTGCGCGAGTTCAGTGGGTTGCTCGTCGACTTCGCGCGCGAAGTTGGCGCGCAGCTGCTCATTCGCGGCCTGCGCGCCGTGAGCGACTTTGAATACGAGTACCAGATGGCGCTCATGAATCGGCACCTGTCGCCCGGGCTGGAAACGGTATTCATGGTGCCTTCCCTCGACACGACGTACATCAGCGCCAGCCTGGTGCGCGAGGTCGCGCGCTTCGGCGGGAAAGTCGACGATCTCGTTCACCCCGCCGTCGCCGCGGCGCTCCACGAGAAATACGGAGCGAGGTCCGGAGGCGGGTGAGTTTTCTCGACGAAGTGCGCGTGCGAGCAAGCGCCTCGCGCCGTCGCGTTGCATTCCCGGAGTCGGCCGACGAGCGAACGTTGCGCGCGGTGAGTGAGCTGGCGAGACAGCGCGTCGTTGCGCCAGTGCTGGTGCTCGATCCCGAGCGGCCCGATACCCACGCCGCGGTGCGGGCGTTCGGCTCCCGGGGCGTCGAGATCGTCGATCCGGAGAGCGACCCGCGCGTCGAGGATGCGGCTTCACGGCTGTACACAGCGCGTCGCGCCAAAGGCCTCACCGAGGAAGGCGCGGCCGCGCTTGCGCGTACACCGCTTCTCTTCGCCGATGCACTCGTCGGTCGCGGAGATGTGGACGCGTGCGTCGGCGGTGCCACGCATACCACGGCTGACATCCTGCGTGCCGCGCTCTGGCTCATCGGTCCGGCCGCGGGCGTGCGAACGGTATCGAGCGCTTTCTACATGGTGACGCATCCCTTTCGGGGCGCAAATCTCGAGGTGATTACCTTCACCGATTGTGCAGTCGTGCCCTATCCGACAGCAACGCAGCTGGCCGATATTGCGATTGCTGCCGCCGCGGATCGAAGACGCATCGTGGGCGACGAACCATGCGTTGCCCTGCTTTCGTTCAGCACCAAAGGGAGTGCCGATGGACCGAGCGTACAAGTCGTGACGGACGCATTGTCCGAGATTCGGCAGCGTGCCCCGACGCTGGTGGTGGACGGAGAATTGCAAGGTGATGCGGCACTTATCAGTGACGTCGGGCTGCGAAAGGCTCCCGGCAGCCCCGTTGCTGGACGTGCGAACGTGCTCGTTTTCCCAACCTTGGATGCGGGAAACATCGCCTACAAACTGGTGCAACGGCTCGGTGGTGCACTCGCCATCGGGCCGATCATTCAGGGCCTGCGCCGGCCATGCAGCGATCTCTCGCGCGGAGCCACCAGTGATGACATTTTCCACGTGGCGGCAATCACCGCGTTGCAGGCGGAGTAGCTTGCCTTGAAGAGCGTCAAGTCCCGTTAGGAGATACCTCATGAGCTTCGCGATCACGAAGGAGGCGGAAGTCGTTGTGGTGGATGTCGAGGGCCAGCTCATCGTCGGCAACCGGCAAGAGCTGAAGCAAAAGGTGCTGGACGAGCTGGAGCGTGGTGAGAAGAAGTTTCTCATCGACTTCTCGCAAACCGGATACATCGACAGTTCCGGACTCGGCGTGCTCGTGTCGTTGTCCAAAAAGATTCGAGAGCAGGGCGGCGAGCTGCGGCTTGCGAATCTGAACGATGATCTCAAGACCCTGTTCGAGCTGACAAAGCTGGATACGCTCTTCCAGATCGCCGACACGCGCGAGCGCGCACTGGAGAGCTTCTGACGGAGTCGCGAGTGGCAAGTTGCCGAGTAGCGAGAATCGATGACTCGCCACTCGCAACCCGTCACTCGCCACTACTACCAACCACGTCCGGGCACGGCGCACACATCCGCCGTGCCCGGCGTCGCATCCGACCCACATGACCCGAGGCAGCGAGGCGGGGCAACAGAGCGCGCACGGCGGGGACGGCCGTGGCGATGCGCGTGTGATCGAGCTCGACATCCCGAGCGACGTTCAGTACATCGAAAAAGTCGTCGAGCTCGTTCAGAAAGAGTGTGCGCTGATGCAATTCGGCGCGCGTCAGTTGATGCTAAACCTCGCCGTCGCACTCACCGAGGCGCTCTCGAACGCCATTTTGCGCGGCAACAACGACGATCCCGCGAAGCACGTCCACGTCGTGGCTCGCGTCGATCCGGCGCGCCTCATCATTGAGGTGCGCGACGAAGGTGAAGGATTCGACCTCGATACATGCACACTGGATCCGACGACGCCGGACAACGTCGATCGAGAAGATGGGCGCGGGTTGTTTCTCATGCGCCAGCTGATGGATCGTGTGGAGCGGTTCGATGACGGCCGCGGGAACGTCGTGCGCCTCACGCTGGTCCGGCAATGACCGATCTCACCGCGGTGCTGTCGGCTTTCCGCGCCGCAACGCAGTGTGAGGCGGCCGTGTGGGTGCAAGTCGACGGCAAGACCATCGCCGAAGCCACATCGGGCCGAATGCCGGTCCCGAGCGAGTTGCCGTCGTTGGCAGATGGAATCCAGACGTCCGACGGGGAGGGCGGGCGTCAGCTCATTGCCGCCGTGCCCGGTCCACGTCGCGCTTGGCTCGCGCTCGGGCCCTGCGACACGCCGCAGGCCGATCTCGGCAGCTACATGCGGTTCATGCTTCCGGTGGTCTCGCAGTACCTGCAGTCGGCGCTCGAGGTCGAGCACGCAGCCAACGAGCTGGCCGAACGATACGAGGAGATCAATCTTCTCTACACGATCAGCGAGATCCTCGGCCGCACCGTTTCGCTCGAAGAAGCAGCGCGGACGATCCTCACCGAGATCTCGGAGACCGTCGGCGCGCGGCGCGCGTCGATCCTCGTGAACGATCCCGAGACCGACACGTTGAGCGTCGTCGCCGCGCTCGGCGCCGATCCCGCGCAGACACCGTCGATCAACGTCCAGGATCCGTGCAGCGTGAGCGCGCGCGTGTTTCGCACGCAGCATCCGCTGCTCGTCGAAGGCGATCAGATGCAGTGCCCGGCGGAGGCGCCGTATCGTCGCGGCGCGATGCTCTCGGTGCCGATCATGTGGACCACGCCTCGCGGCGGGGAACCGTTAGGCGTCGTCAATCTCTCCGATCGCCGATCCGGGCAGCAGTTCACCGCCGGCGACCTGAAGCTGATCGCGGCGATCGCGACGCAAATCGGCACGGCCATTCAGAACACGCGCCTCGTCCGCGCTTCACTCACGCAGGAGCGACTGGTCTACGAGATGGAGCTCGCGCACGATCTACAGATGAAGCTCCTACCCGCGGCCGTGGTCGTCGAACCGGACGCTGTCGTTGCCGCGCGCGTGATGCCCGCCGAGAGCGTCGGTGGTGATTTCTACAACCTCTTCCGGCTCGGCGATCGTCGCGTTGGCGCGATGATCGGCGACGTCTCCGGTCATGGCTATCAGGCGGCCTTGATCATGGCGCTGACGATGAGCGCGGCGGCGATTCACGCGCAAACCACGGCCGATCCGGGCGAAACGCTGCATGCACTGTTCTCCACCGTCCGCGACGAGCTCGCGACGACGGAGATGTTCATCTCCGCGTTCTATGGAGTCATCGATCGATCGCGGCGCGAGATGCTCTACGCCAATACGGGACACCCGCACGCGTTCGTCGTCGGCGCGGACGGGAATTGTCATCGGCTCGCCGCGACCGATCCGCCGTTGGGCATGACCGCGGACCATCCGCGCACCGTGCGGCGAAGCTGGGACCCCGACAATGATCTGCTCGTACTGTTCACCGACGGACTGAGCGACGCGCGGAGCCGCTCGGGTCAGCGCCTGGGGGAGGAGACACTTCTCGAGACGATTGGCCGGTACCGTCACGAGCCGCCGGCATCGATTCTCGATCGCCTGATCGAGGTTGTTGAGGCACATAGCGGCGGAACACCGCGACGTGACGACCAGACGATCGTGTTGCTGAGAAGCTGAGGGGAGGTGCTCGGTGCTAGGTGCTAGGTGCTAGGTACAATCGACACCGACAACGCCGCGCGCAACGCCTAGAGGGATGCCACAATGAAGAAGGGTTATGCGGATGCTTCTGAAAACTCGAATGCTTCTAATCCGCTCCTCTAACCATTACAACTCCGCTCGCAAGAGCCGGGACGAAGAAAACTTGGTGAACAACTTCGGTCCGCTATGAGCCACGAACCCGACTGGTGTGCCGTTCACAAAGTCATCGTCCGGGCTCGTGCCGTGAGGAGTTGTTCACGCGCAGGGAGCGATCCGGAGCATCCGGCGTTCTCAGGAGAATCCGCATAGCCCTCGTCCGTGTGGCCAGACTGCTCACGGAGAAGGTCACGTCAACTGAAGAAGGGTTATGCGGATGCTTCTGAAAACTCGAATGCATCTAATCTGCTCCTCTACCGTTACAACTCCACTCGCAAGGGTCGGGACGAAAAAACTTGGTGAACGACCTCGGTGCGCTACGGACCGCTAACCCGACCGGTGTGCCATTCACAAAGTCATCGTCCGGGCTCGTGCCGAGGAGTTGTTCACGCGCAGGGAGCGATCCGGAGCATCCGGGGTTCTCAGGAGCATCCGCATAACCTTTCTTCTGTGGGGCCAGATGGGGAGCGCTCAGGAGTCCAAGCTTGCACAGCTGTGCCACTAGGTGCTAGGTGCTAGATGGCGCCTCGACTTCCGCCCGTCAGAAAAA
>DATBBP010000169.1:0-3115 GCA_036270935.1 Gemmatimonadaceae bacterium | reverse complement strand
AGCACACGAGTGTGGCAGCACATCGGCGTCTACGCCTACGCGCGTGACGCGCTGGCGCGATGGGTCTCTCTTCCGCCGCATCCGCTCGAGCAGATCGAGCGCCTCGAGCAGCTTCGCCCGCTCGCCGCAGGAATAGCAATGGGTGTCGCGCTCGTGGAGGAACCACCCGCCGTCGGCGTCGACACCCTCGACGATCTGGCACGAGCCAACGCCGATTGGAAAGATCTCAACGGACGGAGCTGATGAATACAACGCGATCGCAGACGACAAAGTACGTGTTCATAACGGGAGGCGTGGTCTCCTCGCTCGGCAAGGGCATCGCCACCGCATCGCTCGGACGGTTGCTCGTCGAGCGCGGGCTGCGCGTGACCATGCTCAAGTTCGATCCCTACCTGAACGTCGATCCCGGCACGATGTCGCCATTCCAGCATGGCGAGGTGTTCGTCACTGACGACGGCGCCGAGACCGATCTCGATCTCGGCCATTACGAGCGATTTATCGATCGATCGCTCTCGCAGGCGAACAACGTGACGACAGGCCGCATCTACCTCAACGTCATCACCAAAGAGCGTCGCGGTGAATATCTCGGCTCCACAGTGCAAGTCATTCCGCACATTACCGACGAGATCAAGGCCGCGATTCGTCGCGTCGGTCCGGAGAACGACGTCGTGATCGTCGAGGTCGGAGGCACGGTCGGCGATATCGAATCCCAGCCGTTCCTCGAGGCGATCCGACAAATGCGGCATGATGTCGGACGCGAGAACGCGATTTTTATCCACCTCACCCTGGTGCCTTATATAGCCGCAGCAGGTGAGCTCAAAACCAAGCCGACGCAGCACTCCGTGCGCGAACTGATGGAGATCGGAATCCAGCCGGATCTCCTCATCGTGCGCACCGAACGTCCGATCTCTGACGAGATCAAACGCAAGATCGGATTGTTCTGCAACGTTGAATTCGGCGCCGTGATTGAAAGCCCGGACGTGCGCACGATCTACGAGATCCCACTCGTCTTTCACGAGCAAGGGCTCGACGCGAAGGTCGTGCAGAAGCTCGGATTCCACGCCGAAGAGCCGAACCTCGCCCGTTGGCGCGAGCTCGTTCAGCGTGTGCTCACACCGCATAAGCAAGTTCGGATCGCCGTCGTCGGGAAGTACACCGAGTACGCCGACAGCTACAAGAGTGTGCTCGAGGCACTCATTCATGGCGGCATCGCCAACGACGTCGGCGTGGAAGTAAATTGGATCTCGAGCGAGGCGTTCACCACCGGCGAGGTCGCCGCGTCGCTGCTTGCCGGCTACGATGGGCTCCTCGTGCCCGGCGGCTTTGGCGTGCGCGGCGTCGAGGGAATGGTCGAAGCGATTCGTGCCGCACGGGAGACCGGTCTTCCGTTCTTCGGCATCTGTCTCGGGATGCAGACTGCGATCATCGAGTTCGCGCGCAACGTCTGCCATCTCGAGGACAGCCACTCGTCGGAGTTCGCGCCCGAGTGCGACAATGCCGTCATCTCGCTGATGGAATCGCAGCAACACGTCACCGACATGGGCGGCACGATGCGGCTCGGCGCCTACCCGTGCCGGCTCGCCCGCGGCTCACGGGTCGCCGAAGTGTACGGCGTGCCGGAAGTGAGTGAGCGTCACCGTCACCGTTACGAAGTGTCTAATCGATATCGCGACCTCTTCGTGCAGCACGGCATGCGATTGAGCGGACTTTCACCGGATGGACAGCTCGTCGAGATCATCGAGTTGAACTCGCACCCGTGGTTCATTGGCTGCCAGTTCCATCCCGAGCTCCAGTCGCGGCCGACACGTCCGCACCCGCTGTTCGCCGGCTTCATCGCGGCCGCCGCGAAGGCAAGTCGTCGTCGCGAGGGCCGCGCCGGAGAACGCCCACTCGTGGAAGCAGCGGACTGACGAGGCAATGGTCCTCTTTCGCACCGATGCGCTGTTTCTCATTGCTGGCCCGTGCGTGCTCGAGTCCGATGCACTGAATCTCCGGGTCGGCGAGCATCTCGCTCGCCTCGCGGAGCGCGTCCCGGGAGGCATCATCTACAAGGCGAGCTTCGACAAAGCGAATCGCTCCAACAGCGACGCCGCTCGCGGGCCCGGCCTCGACGAAGGACTCGAGGCGCTCGCCCGCGTCCGCGAAAAGACGGGGCTCCCCGTCCTCACCGACGTCCACCTGCCGGAGCAGTGTGCCCCGGCGGCCGAAGTCGTGGACGTTCTTCAGATTCCGGCCTTCCTCTGCCGTCAGACCGACCTCCTTGTCGCCGCCGGCGCAACGGGCAGGCCGGTGAATATCAAGAAAGGCCAGTGGATGCATCCCGAAGGCATGCGCGGGGCGGTCGAGAAGGTTCGCTCGGCGGCGTTAGGCAGTGGCGCCGTTTCTCGCGCCACGCACGACACGCCGCGCACAACGCCTGACATTGCCGTCACCGAACGCGGCACGTTCTTCGGCTACGGCGATCTCGTTGTCGACATGCGCTCCTTCGCTCGCTTACGCGACGCCTGCAGCGTCCCGGTGATCTTCGACGCTACGCATAGCGTGCAGCAGCCTGGAAAAGGCGTCGGCGGGGCGAGTGGCGGTGCGCGCGAGTTCATCCCGCCACTCGCAAAGGCAGCCGTCGCTGCCGGCGCGGATGGCCTCTTCATGGAGACTCATCCCGATCCCGATCATGCTCCGAGTGACGGCCCAAACATGATCTCTCTGGACAAGCTGGATGCGCTTGTCGCCGGCCTGGTTCGAATCTGGGAGCTCGGCAAGCGATGACGCTCCTTCCGCGTCCGGCGTCTGGGCTCGACGCCGCCACCGCACGGGCAATCCGTCTCGTCGGCATCGATGTCGACGGCGTGCTCACCGATGGCGGCATCTACCTCGGCGCCGTCGACGGCACTCCCCTCGAGTTCAAGCGCTACGACATTCAGGACGGACTCGGCATTCACTTCTTGAGGAAGGCCGGCATTCGCGTCGCGATCGTGACGGGCCGCGTATCCGACAGCGTTAAGCTCCGCGCGTCCGAGCTCGAGATTGAGGACGTGGCGCAGGACTCGTATGCGCGCAAGCTGCCGGCGCTGCGAAGGATCCTGCAGAAACATGGTATCGGTCCGGACGAGACCGC
>DATBBP010000168.1:0-2449 GCA_036270935.1 Gemmatimonadaceae bacterium | reverse complement strand
TATGAATCCGGGAAGTACGGCGTTTGCTGCTCGAGGCTGATGGCGATGAGCCGCGGCATCGAGTCGGTGATCCATTGCTGATAGAAATCGTAGCCGCTCTCGGTGCCGGTGATCGGATTGATGGTGCCGCTGTTTCGGCCCGGCGTCGTCGAGAACTGGAACGGTGTTCCATGGCCGAGGGTGTAGACGCTCGGGTAATACGTGTTCGGATGCTCCGCGTATCCCTTCGGGAGGAGCAGCGTGGCATGCACGTAGATCGGGCGTCCCCAGAATTGCGTCAGCTTCTGGCTCTGGATGCTCACGTGCTTCACCCACTCGGTGTCTTCCTCACGTGGCTGAGCGGGCATCACATGCGCGAGCGAGAGCTTGATCGTTCCGCCGTTGCCGACGTGCACGCGCTGGACGTCGCTGTAGAGATTTCCTTCCGCAATCTGAAACGTTTCGATGCGACCATCGTTCATGTGCACCCAGATCGCGTGGCCGTCGGCGCGATGTACCTGGGTGTAGACGTCGATCACAGCCTGTGCGTAGTAATCACCGGCCGGAAGGTCGGCGAGCGAGGTGGGATAGCCGATCGCGCTGTTATCGACGACAGCCGTCTGCGCGGGACGGAGTTGATCGAGATCGACGCCGAAGACCGCTGGTCCCTGCGGGGAGACAAGCATGCGCGGCTCGGGCTGCGCGTTCTTCGAGAGAATGAGGATGAGGCGTCCTGTGAGCGGTGCGGCGTGCGCGGCCGCGATAAAGCTCACCTCGAACCGCGTCGGCGCCGCCTTTGGTGGGGCCGCATGCGTAATCGTGAAGGCGAAGGCGAGTGGTGCGAACGACGAAATGCGATTCCGCATGAAAGGCTCGCGTCAGGAGGGCACACCAGGGCCAGCGGTTTGCTCGACCCAATTGTCCGTACTAAATAACAGGCGCGCTCGATTACGACTAGTATAACATCGATGATGACCTCTCTCGAAGGCCCAAGGATGCGCGCGCTTCCCTCGTTGACGTTTTGTGCCGCGGTGTGCGCCGCGGTGCTCGCGCCCTGGCACGGCGCTACCGGCCAACAGTATCCGCTCCTGGACTCGACGTACACCAATCTGATCGCCGCCGAGATCTCCGGCGACGCGGCGTTCGACCACATACGCGCCCTGTCGCCGTATCATCGGCCACAGGGGTCGGACACGCTCTACCTGGCGGCACAGTACGTCGAGCGCATGGCGCGCGCGTTCGGCCTCGATAGCGTCGCGCTCATCATTCAGCCGTCCAAGCGCCTAACGTGGAACCCGGGGACGTCGGATTTGTGGCTCGTGAGCGCCGACGGTCTGCCACTCGAGCGGATCGCGAGCTCGATCCAGACACGGCTCCATCTCGCCGACCGCAGTCGCCCTGCTGACGTGACGGCGCCGCTGGTCGACGTCGGCGCTGGCACGCCGGCGGAGCTCGACGCGGCGAGTGTCGCTGGCAAGATCATTTTCGCACGCGGCGGACCGGGCGACCTCGCGCGGCTCATGGTCGACGGCGTGCAGCGACGCGGCGCGGCGGGTGTGATCTGGTACCCGGATCCCTACACTCCATCAAAAGGCTTCTTCAGCTTCTCCGATCAGCCGACCATGGTGCCCTGGCTCACCATTCCGACGCAAGCGGTCGACGGAAAGCTACCGACATTCGCTTTCGTGCTCTCGCTGCGCGAGGGCATCGCGCTGCACAATCGCATTGCTGCCTCACGCGTGCCGCTCCGCGCGCACGCCGTCGTTCGTTCGGAGCTCGGCTCGACGGTGCATCCCGAGCCCTGGATGCCGATGGTGCAGGCAGTAATTCGAGGCAGCGATCCTACGATCACTCAGGATGTCGTTCTCACTGCTCATCTGCAGGAAGGTCAGCAATCGGTAAACGATGACGCGAGCGGCTGCGCGAGCCTGCTCGAGATCGGTCGTGCGCTCACTCGTCTCATCGCCGACGGACATCTGCCTCGTCCGAAGCGCACGATTCGCTTGTGGTGGACGACCGAAAACAACAGCGAGCCGCGCTACTTCGCCGACCATCCGGAGATTCTCAAGCGGCTCTGGGTCGACATCAATCAGGACATGGTCGGCGCAGATCAATCGATCGACGTCATGCGCACGCAGAACATCTTTCGCGTACCGGCATCTCGTTTCCACTTCTTGAATGACGTCGCCGAGGCGGTGATCGAGTATATGGTGGCGGGCAACACCGCGAACATCACACAATACCGCAACGGCTACGGGCTGTATACGCGGCCTCATCTCGCGCACAATGGGAGTCAGCAGCGCTACAACGCCCAGGTCGTTTGGTTCGAGGGTGATTCCGACCACGACTCCTTTCTCAATGCCGGCGTGCCGGCGATCGGCTTTGGCAACGAGCCGGATCGATTCATTCATTCCAACCTCGACGACCTGTGGGGTATCGACCGCACGCAGCTCGGCCGAAACGCGGCGAG
>DATBBP010000167.1:0-6068 GCA_036270935.1 Gemmatimonadaceae bacterium | reverse complement strand
GAGCCGAGCTGAAAGACATCGCCGATGCGCGTCTCGTGCACGAACTCCTCATCGAGCTCACCGAGGCGAGTGCGGTCGGGCAGGTTCACGGCATACAGGCCGCGATCGGGAATCGTGCCACCGTTGATGACCGCGACGAGTCGTGAGCTGCGCAGCGGCGTTAGGCGATCGGTCGTCCGGTCCCACACCATACGCGCCTCGAGCTCCGCGGCGACGTCGGACGGATATTTGCCCGACAGCATCGCGAGCACCTCGTCGTACGCGGTACGCGTCAGCGCGTGGTACGGGTATGCTCGCCGCACGAGCTCGAACAGGCCGGCGCTCGTCCAATCGTCGTCAATCGCGACGGCGGCAACGATTACCTGCGACAGCACGTCGAGCGCATTCTGTACGACGCGCGTCGGCTCCACGTCACCACTGCGCATGCCTCGCTCGATGGCAAGCATCTCGGCCGCGTCATCTCGGAACGTCGGCACGAAGACGCCACGACTCACCGCCTGCAGCGTGTGTCCCGCTCGCCCCACGCGCTGAAGCGCGGTCGCCACTCGTTTAGGACTTTGTAACTGCAGCACGAGATCGACGGAGCCGATGTCGATTCCCAACTCGAGTGAGCTCGTGCTCACGAGCGCCTTGAGCCTTCCTGCTTTCAGCGCTCCTTCGAGGAGGAATCGACGTTCGCGCGATAACGAGCCATGATAGGGCAACGCAAGCTCTTCCCCTGCGAGCGCATTGATCCGCGCCGCCATCTTCTCGGCCTGCGCTCGATTGTTGACGAAAACGATCGTCGTGCGGGCGCCGCGCATGTGACGTAGAACGAGCGGTGCGACCGAGGGCCATATCGTTCCACCGGGCACTTGGCCCAGGTCTTCGACGGGCGACTCGATCGAGATCTCAGTGCGTTTCACCAGGCCGCAGTCGACGATCTTCACCGGACGGAACGCGCCGTCGCGGCAGCCGCCCAAGAACCGCGCAATCTCGTCGAGCGGCCGCTGCGTCGCTGATAGTCCGATTCGCTGCGGACTCCCCTCGCACAATCGCTCGAGTCGTTCGAGAGTGAGCGCGAGGTGCACGCCACGCTTTGTGCCAGCGATCGCGTGGATCTCGTCGACGATCACCGCGCGAACGGCCGAGAACATGCCACGACCCCGCACAGTGGTCAGCATGATGTGCAGCGACTCGGGCGTCGTGATCAGCACATGCGGCGACTTCCTGATCATGCGTGCGCGCGCTGACTGCGGTGTGTCGCCCGTGCGCACGGCGACGCGGATCTCCGGAAATGGCTCGCCCGCCCCAGCAAAGCGCTCCTTCAACTCGCTCAGCGGCCGCTCGAGATTGCGCTGGATATCGTTGTTGAGCGCCTTGAGCGGTGAGATGTAGAGAATATGAACAGCGTTTGCGAGCGGCGCCGCGCTGCCGTCGACGATGAGGTTGTTCAGCTCCCAAAGAAACGCGGTGAGCGTTTTTCCGGTCCCGGTGGGCGCGAGGATAAGCGTGTGCTCGCCGCTCGCGATCGCCGGCCAGCCCTGCTCCTGCGGAGCACTCGGTGCGCCGAGCGTTTCGCGAAACCACTCCCTAACGAGTGGATGGAAGGGCTTGAGAACGGGAGAGATCCGCGGGCGCTTCGGCATGACACGAAAGCTGCCCGGCGGGTGAAGTCTGCGCTAGGAAAAATGGAACGTGAAAAGAGGTGCTAGGTGTTAGAAGGAACCGGAGCCCGCTAACACCCAGCACCTCTATCTATATGATCAGCGCTTGCGCCAATGTCATGTGCAACGACGCGCCCGCTGGCAGGCACGACTCGTACTTCTCGGTTGCTTTGGCGGCGACGGCGCCGGCTGCTGCTCCGGTCGCGGCACCGATCACCGTGCCCTTGGTGTTGTGGCCAATCATCTGACCGAGAATCGCGCCCGCAATCGCGCCGCCGATCACCTTTTTCTTATCGGCATTCGCATCTGGGTTCTGGACCTTCACACGCTCGAGCGGCGTGCTCGGCGTGACGTCGCCGGAAATGCTGTACGACGAATCGTTCACATATACCGAGCGCACACGGAAGAGGATCTGAGCCTGGTCGCCCGGCGTGACGGACGCGACCTCGAGCACAACCTTCGAGCCGGCTGGGATCAGCGCGCCGTTGGTCCCACTCACCGGCGAGTCGACGGTGGCAACAATCTTGTCGCCCGGGCGATTGCTATCCGTGCAGATGCGTCCGCCTGAGGTCATCACGATCCCTGTTCCCGCGCCGATCTGCTTGCTGGGCGCCAGTGCAGGAGCCGGAGCGGCTGCGGGGATTGGCGCTGCCGTCTGCGGGTGCGGTGTCGCGTCGAGGGGCGGTTGAGCGGGCGACATTGACCGCTCTCGCCGCGCGGTCCTGGTCGGCGTTGGGCTCTTCGCAGGAGCGGATGCCTTCACCGGCGCGCTCTGCGGACTCAATGCCGTGTCTTGGAACGTCGGCTGCGGCTGCGCCGACATCTGTCCAGCCAGCTGCAGATCACGATTGAGATCGGAGTCTGTCGACGCGTTCCGCTTTTGATCTGAACAGGCCGTTACAGCTGCGCCGGTGAAGAGCACTGCCGCGACGATGCGGCGCGATGGGATTCTGGAAGCGAACAAGGGAATATCTCCGCGTACCTGCTTGGGATCGATTGCTGTCAGTCCGATGCAGCGAGGCGATCGAAGAGTCAGTCCTCGGCGCGGCGCTACCAAGAGTGACACAACTAGCGCCACGAACCCTTATTACACGCACGCAGAGCGCTAGTTCGCTGTGACGTGACGCGCTCAGCTTTCTTTAGGGCTGGAATTTGTATCCGACCTTCCAAACCGTCAGGATGTGCCGTGGCGCGGTGGCGTCCGGCTCCAGCTTCCGTCGCAGCTCGGCGACGTGTGTGTCGACGGTACGGCTCACGACAGACGCACTGTAACCCCATACGGCGCGTAGGAGCTCGTTGCGGCTGGTTACACGGCCCTGCCTTCGAAGGAGGGCGATCAACAGGTCGAACTCCTTCGGGGTCAGCTCGATCCGCTCGCCTTGACGGCGCACTGTGCGCGCACTGACATCGACCTCGACTTCACCGAATCGTTCGATTACAGGCGCGGCTGGCGCGGCCGTCGGCGTACGCCAGTGCCGTGTCCGGCGGATCAGCGCTTCGATTCGAGCCAATAGCTCGAGCACCCCGAATGGCTTCGTGACGTAGTCGTCCGCGCCGAGCCGGAAGCCGAGAACCTTGTCCGCTTCCTCACCCCTCGCGGTGAGGATGAGAACCGGCACCGCGCGCCCTTCGTCGCGAAGCGTACGTAAAACGCGGTAGCCATCCATGCCTGGGAGCATGAGATCTAGCACGACGAGGTCCGGATCGAGCTCGCGAGCTTGTTCGACGCCCGAAACGCCATCCCCCGCGACCGCGACAGTGTAGCCGGCGATCTCGAGGCTGTTCCGCAGACCGTAAGCGAGGTCCGGGTTGTCCTCGACGACCAACACCGTCGAACTGTGCTGCGGAGTTGGGACGGAGCGGGTATCGGCCACCTGGGGAGCGAAAGAGGAGTCGTCGCAAGACAGCCCGCGCACGCGCCGAATGTCTGCATCTCGTACGAGGATGCTCATCGTCTTGTGACGAGTTGCGCTTCGTCGCCGTAGGAAGCGGCGCCGCTGGAGACGGCGACACGGGCTGGCGCTGCCGTATACGACTGCGCCGTGCATGGGATCTCGATCGTGAAGCGCGAGCCGCCGATCGCGCCGTCTTCGACGACAACGCGGCCGCCATGTGCGACGGTCAGGTTACGCACGAGGGCGAGACCGATTCCACTGCCGGCGATCGCGGAGTTCGCGTCGCGATCGAGGCGATGGAACGGCTCCCAGATTCGCTCACGCTCCGCAGCCGGAATTCCCGGTCCTTCGTCCTCCACCCAGATGCGCGCCGACCGGCCGTCGGTCGTGCGGTCGAGGCCAACGGAGATCGTCTGTCCGCTCGGGCCGTATTTTACGGCATTGTCGAGCAGATTGATGAGGACCTGCCGCATCGCGCCGCGATCGACGTCGGCGATAACGTCATCGTCGAGGCTAACCCTTACTTGCACGTGACGCGCAGTAGCGAGTGGCGTGAAGGCTTCGAGGACTTCCCTCACGAGTGACGCCAACTCCGTCTGCTCGGTCATGAGCGTATTCTCGCCACGCTCCACGCGATCGAAGCACAGTACCTTGTCGACGAGATGGCCAAGCCGTCGCGCTTCCTGATCGATGATGTCGAGTGAGCGCGTGTGCTCTTGCGTCGAGCGGATCCAGCCCATGCGGAGCAGCTCGGCGAACATGCGAATCTGCGCCAGTGGCGTTCGGAGCTCATGCGAGACGCTAGAGACGAAGTCCGCGCGGAGCCGCGCCAGCGCTGCCTCGCGACGCACCTGGCGGAACGCGATCGCGACGAGTGTCGCTGTGATCACGAGCAGCGCGAGGAGCACCGGAAATCGATACGAGTCGCCAAGAATGAGACGACCGGCCACGCCAGGCTTTAGTGAGGCCTCGACGGTGAATCCCGCGGCGTATTTCTGTTGTTCGTACGCTGCGCTGTACTGATCGCCGAATTGCCACGGTGACCGATAGAGGACGTTGCCTTTTTCGTCGCGCACGATGATCGCAACGAGGTGGCCGACGCCAGCTTGCTTGGCGAGCGACGGCGGGAGCAACTCCCATTCGGCGAGGTTCGCGGCAAACGCAGCGACGTAGCGCTTCGACTCGCTGACGACGCCGAACGCTGCGACCGGGCGGCCGGTCGTATCGCGAACGACCGTATAGGAAACCGTTAGGCGGCGGCCATCCACCTCACCCACGACCGTGGCGGCGCGCCAGTTTGGTTTGAAAACGTGAATGGCGTGGCGCGTGATGGTATCGCGAAGCCACGATCGCTCGAGGCGTTCCGGCTCGCGCGCAACGTCGCCGTCACTGAGCACGGTCGTCAGCGCGCTGTCATTCAAATCGAGCCGGAAGTAATACGACGCGGGAATCGATGCCGAGCAGTCGTTGCAATGGTCGATGTGGCGCGCCTGCGCGACGAGAATCCCGGGCGACGGCAGATCGGCGCCCGGCTGTGGCGGATCGAGCTGCTCGGCCGGTCGCAGTAGCTCCGTCATCGCGAGCCACATTTCCTCCCGCATGTTCGACGCAAATTCCCATGCGGCGAAGCCCGCGTACTCGCGCAGCGCGCGCGATGCGGTCGCGCGCTGATCCTGCTCGGCGCGGAATGCCTGGAACACCAAAGCCGAAACGACGGCCAATGCGGCGAGCAGAATCGCCAACGTTGGCACGCCACGCCTCGGGCGGCCGGACGAGCGGGAGAGAACGTTAGGCATGCGCGTCACGCGAAAGTCACGGGCGGACCAAACACAGGTGTCGCCCTCGAAATATGCGGTTCGGCGCCGCGCAGACCTGTCAGCAAATTGTCAGGCCTCCTCAGCCTGAGCGGCCGACGACCATCTCCTCGCCGGCCGACATCGGCGTACGCTGGGGCAGCAGCACCGAAAACACACTCCCATCGCCGTATTTGCTGCGCACGCTGACAGTCCCACCGAGCCGGTCGAGCAGCTTGCGCGTGATACTGAGGCCAAGGCCCGTACCACCATACTCGCGCGTGCGTGATTGATCGACCTGTCGGAAATCTTCCCAGATGGCCTGGAGGTCCTTTTCACGAATGCCGATGCCGGTGTCGACAACGTCGATGCGCACGCCATCGCCCATCTCAGCGCAGCGTGCCACAACGGACACGCGTCCTTTGTTCGTGAACTTCACGGCATTCGACAACAAGTTGAGCAACACCTGACGCACCTTTGTGCGGTCGGTGTGAAGCGCCGGACATTCGAGACCGATGTCGACCACGAACTCCAGGGCTTTCTTCCGCACCATGGGCTCGATCTGCTGTGAGACTTCGGCGATGACATCGCGCAGCTCGACGTCCTCGAGGTGCAAGGGCATCTTGCCCGCCTCGATTTTGGCGAGATCGAGGATGTCGTTGATCAGCGCGAGCAGATGCTCGGCGGCGGCGCGCCCGCGGCGCAGCGCATCGCGCTGGCGTTCGTTGATGTCG
>DATBBP010000166.1:0-7567 GCA_036270935.1 Gemmatimonadaceae bacterium | reverse complement strand
TTCATCCGATCACGATTCTTTCGGGCTTACCGTTTGCTGCGTTCGGCGCGCTGCTGACGCTGCTGATCTTCCACGTCGACCTCAGCGTGTATGCCTTCGTGGGTATCGTGCTGCTCGTTGGTCTCGTGAAGAAGAACGCGATCATGATGATCGATTTCGCACTCGAGGCCGAGCGAAAGGAGGGGCGCGAGCCCGAGGATGCGATCGTTCACGCGGCGCTGGTGCGTTTCCGTCCAATTATGATGACGACCGTCGCGGCACTGATGGGAACGCTGCCGATTGCACTGTCAATGGGCGCGGGCGCGGAGTCCCGCCGCCCGTTAGGCATCGCGGTTGTCGGCGGCCTGGCGTTCTCGCAGCTCATAACGCTGTACGTGACGCCCGTCGTGTACACGTATCTCGCCACGGTGAGCGATCGGATTGATCGATGGTTGGTGAGTTCGGTGGAGGAAGAGCCGGAGCACATCGAGAGGGAAAGGCCGCAGCTCGTTGGTGTGGGAGACGACTGAGTCAGGCGCGTGTCGGAGACCATGGTCGTCAGCGCTTGCTGAGTTCTTGCTCGGTCAACCTAGCTGTCGCGTGTCACACCGATTGCCATGGCTCCCCCGCGAGTTCGCATGAGTCGGCGTTAGTTCGCGCTCACACAAATTCTCGCGCCTCGAGCGAAGCGGCATCAAGAACGCTGCCTCTCGTGTCGATAGTATTCAGGCAATGTCGATCCTTGTTTTCACGATACTGGTAGCCGTCGGCTCCTTCTCGGCCGGCCTTCTCGGTGCGTTAACGGGCCTCGGCGGCGGAATCATCATCGTCCCGATGCTCACGCTGCTGTTCGGCGTCGATCTGCGCTACGCGATCGGCGCGTCGTTGGTCTCCGTAATCGCAACGTCGTCAGGCGCCGCGGCGGCGTACGTCAAGGAGGGTTTCACCAACGTCCGCGTCGGCATGCTGCTCGAGATCGCGACGACCGTCGGCGCGTTAAGCGGAGCCTACCTCGCGGGTCGCATTGGGACCGGCGTAATCGCGGTGATCTTCGGGCTCGTGCTGCTTTACTCGGCCTATCGATCCACGAAGCCACTCGCCGAACATGTGTCGATGGAGAATGCGGATCCGTTGGCAATTCGGCTGCGCCTGAATTCCACGTACCCAACGCCTAACGGCTTGCAGCCATACGCTGTTCAGGCCGTACCGGCAGGCTTTGGTCTCATGTTCGTCGCCGGCATTCTCTCCGGCTTGTTAGGCATCGGCTCCGGCGCACTCAAAGTGTTGGCGATGGACCAGATGATGCACTTGCCGTTCAAGGTCTCGACAACGACGAGCAACTTTATGATCGGCGTGACGGCCGCAGCGAGCGCTGGGATCTACCTCGCCCGCGGGTACATCGATCCGCCGCTCGCCCTGCCGGTGATGCTCGGCGTTCTCGCGGGAGCCCTCACCGGAGCGCGCGTGCTTGCGCATGCGAACACGAAAGTGTTGCGACGGATCTTCGCCGTGGTCGTGGTGGTACTTGCTCTCGAGATGCTCTACAAAGGCGTCAGGGGAGGGCTCTGATGGCAACGGCGAACGGCAATCGGCGTCAGCGCTGGAGCGACCACGACGTCGATCAACTGCTCGGAAATCTGCTGCGGATCGGCGTCATCGTCGCAACGATAGTCGCCGCGAGCGGCGGCATGCTGTATCTCGCCCAGCATGGGACCGAGCCAACGGGTCATCGCGTGTTCCACGGCGAACCGTCGGAGCTGAGGCACGTCGGAAGCATTGCCCGAGCTGCGTTCAGCATACACGCCGCCGCGATCGTCCAGCTCGGATTGGTACTGTTGATCGCGACGCCGGTAGCGAGGGTCGCGATGTCGCTTGTCGCCTTCATTCTGCAACGCGATCGCGTTTATATCGTCGTGACTTCGATGGTTCTCGCGCTGTTGATCTACAGTTTGACAGGCGGCGTCGCCGGTTGAAGGGGAAACGCGCCATAGCGCAACCGGGCAATTCGCTCGCTCGGGCGGAATGTCCGTTTCCAATTACTGCACTGAATCGTATTGATGTTGCCATGACTCGTTTCCGTTTCCAGGCGGCTTTTGTCGCGTTCATTATAGTCGCCGGTCGACCTGTCCTCGCCGCCGCACAATCACTGCGCGGCTCGCTGGAAAGCGTCGAGCGCATGTACGATCACGCCGTCAGCGACGGGTTGCCGTTCTACGAGAACAGCAACGACGTCCGCTGGGCGGCAGCGCGCGGCGAGCTTGTTCAGCTCCGTACCGATCGCGGCTACGAGCTGCATCGTGTGGCCTTTCCATTCGTACGCCCGGCGACGCTGACTTTCGTCGAGCGGTTGGCGACGGACTATGATCAGGCCTGCAAGGAGGAGTTGGTCGTCACGAGCGGCGTGCGGCCCGAAACCCGGCAGCCCTCGAACAGCTCGCAGCGCTCGGTGCATCCGACGGGCATGGCTGTGGACCTCCGCAGACCAAGCGGCCGCTGCCTAACGTGGCTGCGACGCGAGCTGCTCGCGCTCGAAGGCGATGGCGTGATCGAGGCCACCGAGGAGCATCACCCGGCCCATTTCCACGTCGCCGTGTTCGGCCCCGAGTACCTCCGCTTTGCTGGCGCAATGCCGGAGGAGCGGCCAACGGCGATGATTGTCGCGGTGGCACACACGCCGGCGCCAGTGGCCCGGCGTTACAAGGTTCGCGAGGGTGATTCGCTCTGGAGCATTGCTCAGGAGCACTCGACGAGTGTACGCGAGCTCATCGCTGCGAACCGTCTTGCTCACACAACGATCCGTCCTGGGCAGACGCTCGTAATTCCCGGGCACTAGTGGCAAGTAGCAAGTGACGAGTGCCGAGTTCATTCTACTCGCCACTCGCCACTTATCGCTCACCACATTGTCATTCCCCACGAATCGCAAGCGTCGGATCCAGGCGCGTTGCACGGCGCGCAGGAATGTATGTCGCGAGCAGGGCGACGGCCGCCAGGACGAGCGGCATCACAATGAAAGTGAGCGGATCGGTAGGCACCGTCTCGAAGAGTAACGAGCGAATGAGCCGGGTCGAGGCGAAGGCTCCGGCTATGCCGAGCGCGGCGCCGAGTGCAGCAAGCCGAATGCCCTCGCCGAGGATCAGCCGGAGGATGCGGCGATCGCTGGCGCCTAACGCCATGCGGACGCCCATCTCGCGCGTGCGCTGCGCGACGCCATAGGCAATCACACCGTACATGCCGATCGCCGCGAGAAGAAGCGCCGCCGCGGCGAACGCGCCGACGAGCGATGTCGCCAGACGGCGCTGTGCTTCGGAGCTCGACAACGTGCTCTCGATCGTCACGAAGCCGCCCTGGAGAGTATTTCCGGCAACCGGGATTGTCGGATCGACGGCGAGGATTGCGCGACGGAGCAACGGGATCTCTCGCTGTGGATTCTGTACGTGGGCGACGATGGTGATCCACGGCCAGACCTCGAGCGTCCATGGCACGAATACCTCGGGAGACGGCTTGACGCCCACGGCTTGTTGCCTAACGTCTGTGATTACGCCGATGACGACACCGCTGATCGGCTTACCGTAATCGGGACGCTGTTGGGACGAGCGTCGCAATGTGACGCGTTGCCCGATAGGGTCGGCGCTTGGCCATATCTGCCTGGCGAGGGTCTCGTTGACGACCAATCCCGTCTTATCCCGGATATCGGCATCGGTGAACCAACGACCGCGTGCGATCCGCATCCCCATCGTACGCAAATAGCTCTCCGAGGCCGTGCGATAAAGCGCTTGCGGCTCTCGAGTTACGTCCTCAGTTCGTCCGTCTACCTGCACCGGCGACGGGACGTAGCCGCCGCCAATTGGCAAGTGATTCACGAGTCCGACGTCGCGCACGCCGGGAACGGCATTCATGCTCTCCAGCAACGCGCGATACAATCCCGACGCGGCCGCTGGGTCGTCGTACTTCCTTGCCGGTGGAAAGATGCCGATCGCAACCCGATTGTCAGGATCGAAGCCGAGGTCGACTGATTGTAGCCTAACGAAGCTGCGAATGAGCAGCCCCGAACCGATGAGGAGCATCGACGCCAGCGCAAATTGCGCAGCGATGAGGATGGCGCGAATGCGAGCGTCGTGCCGTCGGCCAACAGAGCCGTGCGCGCCACTGCGCAGACGTGCCAGCGTCGCCGCATGCGTCGCGCGTAGAGCTGGGGCGAGCCCCGCGAGGAGGGCTGCGACGACCGTGACTCCTAGCGCGAATAACAGTGCCTGCGGCTCGACAGTGATCTCGTTCGCTCGTGGAAGCTCGGCGCCCACCGTTTGTCGAACAATGCGCACGATTGCGACCGCCACGACAATGCCCAGCGCTCCACCGAGTACTGCGAGCGTTAGGCTTTCGACGAGGAGTTGACGCACGAGGCGCGGGCGGCCGGCGCCGAGCGCGGCGCGCACGCCGAGCTCGCGGTCGCGGCCCGAGGCGCGAACGAGAAGAAGGTTGGCGACGTTTGCGCAGGCGAGAAGCAAGACGAGCAGCACCGCACCGCCCAGCATCAGCAATGTCGCCTTCACGTGGCCGAGTACTTCTTCACGAATCGGAAGAATGACCGCCGAGGTCCAATGCGCTTGCTCCTCCGGATAGGCCTGCGCAAGGCGCTGCTCGACGGTTCGCATGACGGCGGCGACGCGCGTGGAATCCGCGCCGGGCCGTAACCGGGCGATGGTGCGGCTGTCGGTGTGCACGCCACGTTTGCTCAGCGATGGATTGGTGTCCTCGATCAGCGCGATCGGTTGCCAGAGCGTCGTTGTCAGATCTGCTTGTGGCGACCACGCCGGGTACGCGAAGTCGCGCGGCATGATTCCGACGATCCTAGTCGCCGAACCGCTGTACGGGACCGACTTCCCGATGATGGTGGGATCGCCGCCGAATCGTCGCTGCCACTCGTAGTACGAGAGGACGGCGACGGGGTTTGCGCCCCGCTGTTCCTCCTCGGGGAGGAAGGTGCGTCCGAGCAGAGCCGGAACCCCTAACAACTGAAAGAATCCAGGCGACACGAAGCTCGAGAGGAGTCGCTCGGGACCTTTGTCGCCAACGTAGATCGCCTCGGCCCCCTTGACGAACGCCATCTGCTCGAAAGCATCGCTCCACGAGCGACTCTCCTGTTGCCAATCCTTGAATGTCGGATACGAAGGCAAACGGTAGCCGCCGTTGTCGCTCGATTCCCACATATCCACGACGCGATCGGCGTCGCGATAGGGGAGCCCGCGCACGAGTATCCCATCGACAATGCTGAAGATTGCCGTCGTCGCGCCGATACCTAACGCGAGCGTGAGTGTCGCCGCGATCGTGAACCCGGCTGCGCGACGGAACGTGCGCACCGCGTAGCGGATGTCCTGAGTGAGCTCGTCGACGACGCCGAGGCTGGTCTGGCGGCGCGTCTCCTCGCGATGATACGTGACATTGCCAAAGTGGCGACGAGCCATGTCGCGAGCAGCACTTGGTGAGAGCCCGTTCGCCTGCTCCTGTTCGGCATCGAGTGCAAGGTGGGAACGCGTTTCCTCGTCGAGCGCGCGGGCGTGCGCGTTGCCTTTCACGAGAACAGAGAAGCGGTGACGGAGCGCGTCGAGAAATGACATCGGCGTTATCCTCCGGCCATCACACGCTGGATGGCGTTCAGGACGCGGTCGAAGCTCGACTTCTCCTGTCCGAGTTGTTTTCGACCCGCGGCAGTGATCGTGTAATAGCGCGCACGACGCTTGGTGGGTGACTCTCCCCATTTTGATGTCACCCAGCCCCTGTGTTGCAATCGCTCGAGCGCCGGATATAGCGAGCCTTGCTCGACCTTGAGGACGCTGTCGGACAAGCGGCGGATGTGCTGCGCGATGGCGTAACCATGCATCGGCTGCAACGTGAGCGTTTGCAGTACGAGCATGTCGAGAGTGCCAGGGAGGAGCTCGGACGTCGAGGGCGTACGTGGCATTGTGTTATATGTCGATAGGCTACCTATAACGTGTAGTCTATCGACATATGACACAATGCCGGCTTGTCAGCGAATTGTCAGCTCAGTCATGCCCGAGAAGAAGCGGTGAGGGATCTGCACTGAGTCGATCAAGCGCAGATCCCTCGTCGCTTCCCTCCTCAGGACGACCTTTACTGGGCTCGTGTTTCCCGAAGCGTTTGCACCGCTCTCGCGCTCGACGAATCCCCGCCGGCAGCGGATGCGACCGAGGCGACCAGCTTGTCGTCGCGGTTGTAGAGATCGTTCCCGAAGTACAGCCGATCGTTCTTTACATACGTGGTGAAGTACACGATGTACACCGGTATCTTCGCCGGCAGCTTCACTGTGTGATTGTCCGGGCCGGTGTGCATTTGGTCGAGCACACGCTCGAGCGGCCAGCCAAGCACGAATGCCCCCAGCGAGTCCGGGTGCTGTACCCGGATGCAGCCGTGGCTGAACGCGCGGACATCTTTGTTAAAGAGTTCGCCTTGCGGCGTGTCGTGTAAGTAAATGTTGAAGTCGTTCGGGAACATGAATTTGATCAGCCCGAGCGAGTTCTTGTCTCCCGGCTTTTGTCGCACGCGCTTTCGATGATCGATCGTGACGATCTCGTAGTTGTTCCGATCGAGGTAAGAGGGATCCGCCGCGGCCTTGGGATAGATCTCCTTCGCGGCGATGCTGTCCGTGACGATCCAGTAAGGACGGAACACCACGAACTCCATCGAGTCGCTGAACACTGGCGTCGCCTTTCCTTGGTAGTCCTGGCCGACGATCACTTTCATCTGGAGCGTCGGCTTTCCCTTATCGAACGCATGGAGCTCGAAGGCCGGGACGTTTACGAGGATGTATCTGTCGCCGAGCGTGCGCGGCAACCAACGATACCGCTCCAGATTGGCTGCGATCTCGCCGAGTCGGAAGCTCACCGGCTGATTCAACGCGTCCACGGTCTCCGGACCGAGCATGCTGTCGACGCCGATGTCGTGACGCGCCTGGAAGTCGGCGACCGCGCCGGCGAGTTGTGTGTCGTATTTCATACGACCCGAACGACCATCCGTCGAATCCGATAACCCTGTCGAATCGGCAGGAAGATATCCCTCAGCGCGAAGACGCGCGGCGAGAGCCGTTAGGCGGGCACGGGAATCCGTCTCGCGTGGCTTGAGTTGCGGACCCTTCGGGATTGTCGGCCAAGCGCCGTTCGCTGCAAGCTCACGATAATGCATGAGTTGCAGACGCAGCGAATCGTACGTGGGATCCTGAGGACGAATGAGCTCGATCGAACGGTCGAGCGGCCCTTCGCGCAGCGTGCGAGCGAGCGCGGTGTCGATGTGCTCCTCACGAGGATTGATGTACCAGCTCTGCGAAACCGTGCGCGGATCGATCTGTCCGGTTAACAAATCCTCACCGAGCGCTGCGAACGTGCTCGTCATCAAGACGTCTGCGTCTGCGAGTTCGTCGGCTGTGGGCGTTTTGTTTGTGCGCAGAGTCGAGACAGCCTTCGCCAACTCACCGATGGGGTAGCTGTCGACGCGGATCGCGTCGCTGTCCGCCGAGGCGAGAGCGTTGGCGAGCTCGCTGACGCGCTCCGCGGAGAGTCCCTCTTTGTCCAACCAG
>DATBBP010000165.1:0-3769 GCA_036270935.1 Gemmatimonadaceae bacterium | reverse complement strand
GCGAACTCCTAGTCGAGTCCGGTGATTCCGCTTGCCTTACATCCTCCGGACGGGCAATAACTTCCAGTGGGTTCCACTGGCCGCCTCTGACTCACGCGTTCCACTTTAGTAGACGATGACGGCACGCAGAAAAACCAGCTCTCCTGACTCGGGTCCGGTGAATCAGACTCCGGTTGTGCGCGTCGAACGCGCTGCGAAGCGTGACGCAGCAGAGTTCGTTGGTGCGAATGAGACACGCCCAACCATCCCAGAGGGAAGCGGGCTGTATGGGCTTCTCGTCGAGAGTGTGCAGGACTATGCGATCTTCGCCCTCGATCCTAAGGGCTACATCCTGACCTGGAACATCGGCGCCGCTCGGCTCAAGGGGTACAGGGCCGACGAGATCATCGGGAAGCACTTCTCGATCTTCTACCCTCCGGAAGACATCGCGCGCGGCAAGACCGAGTGGGAGCTCGAGGTTGCTGAGCGGGAGGGCCGGTTCGAGGACGAGGGGTGGCGCGTGAAGAAGGACGGATCGCAATTCTGGGCCAACGTCATCATCACCGCGCTGCGCGCGCCGACGGGCGAGCTCGTTGGCTTCGCTAAAGTCACGCGAGACCTCACGGAGCGAAAGAGTGCAGAAGAGCGCGCCGTGCGCGACGCGAGCCGGCTGGCGGCGGCAGAAGCGGCCAGTCGAACGAAGTCCGACTTTCTGGCGACGATGAGTCACGAGCTTCGCACGCCGCTGAACGCGATTGGCGGCTACGCCGAGCTGATCGAGATGGGCGTCGCCGGACCGATCTCGGACGAACAGCGCTCGTATCTCGCGCGCATTCGGAGCAGCCAGCAGCACCTGCTCGCGATCATTAATGATTTGCTCAACTATAGTCGAAGCGAGGCGGGGCAGCTCTCGTACGACATGAGGCGCGTCTCGCTCCACGACGTTGTCGAGCGCGCGCTGCCGATGACGACGCCTCAGGCGACGGCGAAGGGGATCGCGATTACCCATGGCCCGTGCACGCCGGCCGTCGACGCCTGGGGCGATCAGCAGAAGGTCGAGCAGATTCTTTTGAACTTGCTCTCCAACGCGGTGAAGTTCACGCCGGATGGCGGACGCGTCATGGTGTCGTGCGCCATCGACGACGATCATGGCACGATCACGGTGAGCGATACTGGGCCCGGCATCCCCGCTGACAAATTCGAGGCGATCTTCGAGCCGTTCGTACAACTTGGCCGGTCGTTGACTACTCAATCGCAGGGGACGGGTCTCGGCCTCGCGATCAGTCGTGATCTCGCGCGCGCGATGAGAGGCGATCTCGCGGTCGGCGATACGCCCGGCGGAGGCGCGACCTTCACGCTGTCGCTCCCGATCGCCGAAGATACGGCAGAGCGAAACGCCTAACGGGCGACGATGAGCGAACGCGTGCTGCTCAGTTGGAGCGGCGGAAAGGATAGCGCCCTCGCGCTCGCCGCGCTTGCCGCCGATCCGTCGGTCGACGTTGTCGGGCTTCTCACGAGCGTCACGCGCGGCTACGAGCGCGTGAGCATCCACGGTGTCCGACGCGCCTTACTCGAGGCGCAGGCGGCGTCGCTGCACCTGCCCCTCACCGAGGTGGCCCTCGACCCCGAGTGTGCCAACGCGGCGTACGAAGAGGCCTTCCTTCATGCCGTCGATGTCGCAAAGGGCCGTTACGCGGGTCTGACCGGGATTGCCTTCGGGGATCTCTTTCTCGAGGACGTTCGCGCGTATCGGGAGCGATTGCTCGCCAACACGGGCCTAACGGCTCTCTTTCCTCTCTGGGGCGAGCCGACGGCGGCGTTGGCCGAGCGGTGCTGCGACCTGGGTGTCGAGGCTCGGCTCGTGTGCGTCGACACGGAGCAGCTGTCCGGCGAGCTTGCGGGCCGGTCGTTCGACCGACAACTCCTCGCCGAGCTGCCGCCGTCCGTGGACCCGTGCGGCGAGCGAGGGGAGTTCCACACATTCGTCGCGCACGCCCCTGGCTTCGCGACGCGCGTGCCGTATTCGGTCGGCGAGATCGTTAGGCGCGATGATCGCTTCGTGTACTGCGATTTGCTGCCGAGTTGATTCGGTCGCCTAACGGGTGTCGATCGCGCGGTGGAGCTCGGGCGGGAGAGGCAGAAGGGCTTCGACCGCGTTCACGAGCTCGGCGATGCTCACCGGGCGGCGAAGTACTCGCGTCCACGGACCGCGAGGTGGCTGGATCGTGGCTCGCGCGAGGAGGATAGTTTCGGGATCACGGTGTCGTTGGCGAAGTGATTCGACGTCGGCGATCTCGGCGTCTCCGAGTGCATCCTGATCGATGACGAGCAAACGGACGGGCCCGCGGTCGGGAAGGTCCGGCTGCACCACACGCGCATTGCGTACGCCGCGCGCGCCGACCGCGTCATAGCCGGCCTCGCGCAGAGCCCCGCGGAGGAGCGCGCGTCGCCATTGGTCTGGCATGATGAGGAGCACGCGCGGTGCTGGCAACGAGCTCACGATGGAGACGGCTTGCGGAGTAGTGCACGAACGTACTCGTCGAAGTCGTCGTGCATGATCTTCATCGCGGGATTTGCGAGCATGTTGCGAAAGGCTTCGTCGTCGCCCAGCTCCTGCATTCGCTTCTCCCATGAGTTGAAATAATCATCAGGCAGTTGGCCTTCCTTGTGCGCGTACCACGCGATCTCAAAGAGCGAGAGCTGCATGAGACTCAGGAAGTACGCCTGAATGTCACGCTCGGAGTGCAGGTGTTCGACGTCGTGCTTGTGCACCGCAGCGAGCGACGGATTGTCGACGCGAATCTTTCGTAACTGATATTGCAGCTCCACCAGCTTTGCAAAGTTTGCAACCGCTTGCGCCTTTCGCGCCGAACGAAACTGAAAGGCCGTATAGAGCAGTCCGCCCGCAATGGCAAATGAGGACACAGCCTGAAGGGTGATCTGCAAGATCTGTAGCGATGGCATGCGCGAGAGTCCGGCACGATGTAGAGGTGGGAGGCCAAGCGAATTATATCTTTTCCATGGTCTTCACCGCTTTCCTCGCCGCGGTCGCCATCATTGCGGCAGGCATTGCCTCGGTCACGGGATTCGGCATCGGCAGTCTGCTGACGCCGACGCTCGCGATGGCGGTCGGCACCAAGCTCGCCGTCGCGGCAATCTCGATTCCGCATCTCGTTGGAACTGCGCAGCGCTTCTGGAGGCTTCGCGCGCACGTGCATCGGCCGATTCTCTGGGGCTTCGGCATCGCGAGCGCTGTCGGTGGACTGAGCGGTGCGCTCGTACACACCTGGATATCGAGCCGCACGCTATCGATCGTGTTCGGCGTCGTTGTCGCGCTGGCGGGAGTCTCGGAGCTCACCGGTTGGATGCGACGGGTTCGCTGGGGCCGCCGGTCTGCCTGGATCGCGGGCGCGGCGTCTGGTGCGCTCGGCGGCATGGTGGGCAATCAAGGCGGCATCCGCACCGCCGCGCTTCTTGGCTTCGACGCGCCGAAGGAGTCGTTCGTCGCCACGTCGACGGCGATCGGCCTCTTCGTCGACGCCGCACGAATGCCGGTCTACCTAACGACTGAATGGCACGAGATTGCGCGCATCTCCTCGCTGGTCATGATAGCGACTCTCGGTGTCATCGTCGGCACCGCCGTCGGGACTCGCGTGCTGACGAGGGTACCCGAGCAACTCTTTCGGAGAGTGATTGCGGTATTGCTCATCGTGCTGGGGGGCTACATGACATTTAGTAATCGCTCATAGAGCGCCAGAGTCCCCTGTCATCCTGAGGAGCGCAGCGAAGA
>DATBBP010000164.1:0-2161 GCA_036270935.1 Gemmatimonadaceae bacterium | reverse complement strand
GGTCGAGCCGCGAGTTGATCGCGTCTGGTTCGTGGACCTTTCGGCATTGCGCGACTCGGCGGGGGTGATTCCCGCCGTTGCTTCCGCATGTGGAGTCCAGCCCGAGCCGGGGCGCGATCCCATCGATGCGATCGCGTCCTGGCTCGAAGGACGTAGAGTGCTGATCGTCCTCGACAACTTCGAGCAGGTTGTCGACGCGGCGGGGGCGGTTGCACGGCTGGTGAACGTAGCGCCGAAGGCGAAACTGCTCGTCACGAGCCGAATGCGACTCGGGATTCGCGCCGAGCATGAATTCTTCGTCGCTCCGCTTGCGCTCCCCGAGGATCCAACCAATATCGGAGCACTGCGAGCGAACTCCGCGGTCCGCTTATTTCTCCGTCGCGCGGCTGCGGCGAATCCGTCGCTCGTCTTCGACGACGATACCCTTGGCGCCGCTGCGCGAATCTGTGCGCGCGTGGACGGATTGCCGTTGGCGATCGAGCTCGCGGCGGCGCGATGCCGTCTCATGTCTCCCCGAACGATTGCGACCCGGCTGGAATCTGGGCTGGACCTGGTGTCCGGCGGTGGACGAGACATGCCGGCGCGTCAACAGACGATTCGCGAGACCGTCGCTTGGAGCGTTGCATTGTTATCCGATGCCGAACGACGGGTGTTCGCGCGCTTGGGCGCTTTTGCTGGGGGCGCGTCCGTTGCAGCAGCCGAGTGGGTCTGTGCCGACAGCCACAACTATGGGATGTCGGCGCTCGAGTCGCTGAGTGCTTTGGCGGATGCGAGCCTGCTCATGCCTGAACCTGCGCAACGCGACGATCCGCGCCTTCGCATGCTCGAGACGGTGCGCGAATTCGCGATGGATGCTTTGCTGCGCTCCTCTGAGAAGGACGCTGTCCTGGGTCGGCATGCTGAGTGGTACCAGCGGCTGGCGATGCAACTCGAGCCAAGGCTCACTGGCCAGACGCAACAGGACGCGTTGTCGACGCTCGCGCGCGATCACGCCAACCTCGGCTGCGCGCTCGACTGGATGATCCGCAGCGATCACGCCGAAGGTGCGCTTGCGCTCGCGGCAGCGCTCTGGCGGTACTGGCTCGTGCGTGGGCATCTTGAGGAAGGTCGTGTCTGGCTGGCGCGCGTACTGGACATGGCGGCGTCCCAGTTGCCGGAGCTCGATCAGCTACGCGCTGATGCGATGACGGGGGCGGGAACCTTGGCCCAGAACACCGGCGCCGTGGCTGCGGCGAAGACGCATTTCGAGGCGGTGCTGGCGATTCGTCGCGCGCACGACGATGCGGCGGGCATCGCGCGCGCCCTCGCGGACTTGGGCTGGATTGCCTGGCGACAGTGCGATTTCGGGAAGGCGCGGCAATTGTCAAATGAGTGCCTGACGCTGGCCGAGGAGGTCGGTGCGACGCGAGTGGCTGCCCTCGCGCTCACCAACCTCGGTGCGACGGCCCTCTGTGAGGGAAACTTCCATGAGGCGTGCGAGGCCTTGGAACGCAGTTCGGCGATGCGCCAACAGGTGGCCGATCGACGGGGGGTGGCATTCTCCGACACGTTCCTCGCGTGGACGCGGTGCCGGATGGGTGAGGTGTCGGAAGCGATCGCGCTTCTCGAGCGCGCCGAGCAAACGCTCGACGACGTCGGAGATCGCCGGTTGATCTATTTCGCGCGCGACATCCAAGCGCACGCATTCCTGCGGCTCGGTGATGCCACACGTGCGGCAGAGATTCTCGAGATCAACTCAGTCAATGGCTTTCGTCGCTTCGGCGATCGATGGGGCGTGGCGCACCGTCTTGCGCTCGCGAGTTGGGCGTCACGACTGCTCGGATTCAACGAGCAAGCCGCGGCGTTCGGCAACGAAAGTCTTGCGCTGCGTCGCGCCGAGGAGGACCGGTATGGCGAAGCCGAGTCGCTTGCGCTGCTGGCTGCAGCGGCGAGCGCCAACGGCGATGAGGCGACGTCGTTCACGTTGCTTCAGCAAAGTCGCGGTATCCGGCAGGCCATCGGTGACCGTGCGGGCGTGGCCGAATGCGACGCCGAACTCGCCAGGATCGCGGCTCCCGCATGAGTGAACCGGCCGGCAGCCTGCGCGACCAGTTTGGAGACATCGACGTCTACCTGTTAGATCAGCTGCTGCGCGGGCGGATCGTTTTGGGAATGAAAGTGC
>DATBBP010000163.1:0-3265 GCA_036270935.1 Gemmatimonadaceae bacterium | reverse complement strand
ACGCGTTGCGACGTCGCTGGCCCCAGCGCTCGGCGTACGCGCCGACGCTGTCGTTCAGTCGAACGACGGCCAACCCTGGAGCTGGCGGCGCGTTCCTGTCGCCGACGGCATCGAGATCCACGTGCGCGACGACTCGCCCGCGGCGCGCGACGAGGCGGTCATGGCAATGCGCGAAGCTGTCCGCGCCGCATTGGGCCGAGAGGAGATCCGGTAGCCGGTCGTGACCGCTCTCACGGCTGCTACAGCAGGCGTGAGAGCGTCACCGCTCCCATCTCGAGCAAGCGCTCCCACACCGAGCGCTTTTTGAACTCGGCGAGCTTGATCTCGTTACAGTGCCGAAGATCGTCGAAGAAAATCGAATCCATTTCGCCACCGAATTTTCTGTCGAGTACCACGAGGTTGGATTCGTTATTGAACGCCAACGACCGATTGTCGAAGTTCATCGAGCCGACGCTCGACCACAGTCCGTCGACGACGATCGTCTTCGAGTGAATCATCGTCGGCTGATATTCATAGATGCGTATGCCGGCGCTCAGTAGGTCTTCGTACCAGTACCGGCCGGCATACCACGTCGTCTTCACGTCGGTCTTGGTGCTCACCGTGAGCACGCGTACGTCGACGCCACGTCTCGCGACCCGCTTGAGCAGCCGGCGAAAATCGTCGTCTGGTACGAAGTACGAGTTGGTTATGTAAAGAGACTTGTGTGCCGACGCCACGCTCAACGCGAGGAATCGCTCCGCGGGTGTGCTGCCGGTCGTTGGCGCGGTGAAGAGCAGGCCGGCTTGCATTCCACCCGGCAGCTCTTCGAATCCATGCGACGGAAAGAAGATGTCGCCTGTGATCAGCTCCCCGGTGGCCTCGGCCCAGGCTGATGCGAAGGCAGCTTGCAGCTGCATGACAGCGGGCCCTTCGAAGCGCACGTTCGACTCTCGCCATTGATTCTCGTGCAATCCGTCACCGAGCCAGTAATCGGCCAGCCCGAAGCCACCGGTGTAGCCGAGCCTCCCATCGACGACGACGACACGAACGTGCGAGCGGTCGGTCGCGTTATGCACCGAATACCACCGCAGCTTGCGGAGAAGCGCGACCTCGACACCCGCGTCGCGCAGCGAACGTGCCCACGCGCGTTTGAGATTCTGCGAACCAAAGGCATCGAGTAGTAGAAGTACGCGCACCTTCGCGTGTGCTCGCTCCTTGAGAATCGCCGCGAGCGTGTCGGCGATCCCTCCGGGCAGCGAGTAGTACATCTGCACCGTGATCGTCTGCTTCGCCGACCTCAGATCCTTCCACAGCGAGTCGTAAACAGTGCCGTTGTTCACCGACTGCACGAACGTGCCCGGCTCGATATGCGTGCCGGTGTACATCTCCATCGTGCGCGCAAACAAGGAATCCGTCGGCGGCGGTGGGCCGGTGCGTTCTCCCTCGGCGATGACCGCTTGCACGGGAGTTCCTCGCGTGATCGAGAGCAGCCCGACGAACGCGAGATAACACAGCACTATTCCAATCATCACAACGCCTAAACGCTCGAGGCGCTCGGCGAAGGTGTAGGTTCGTTGTGGTGGCATTCGGGCCCCTTGTCACACATACTCTGTGCCATGTCTGGAACTGCGTTTCGTGGCCCGGTGCTGCTCACGGGCGCTGGACGAGAGGGTCAGGTTGGAGAAGCGGTTGCCCGCGCCTTGGCCGAGCGTGGCGCCACGTTGTTACTTGTCGATCGCAATCCCGATCAGGCACGCGAACGTGCGAGTGGCCTTACGAAAGCGGGCTTCCAAGCGTTCTCCTTTGCGTGCGATCTCGCGGACCAAACCTCGGTCGTTGAACTGGCTGGCCGCGTGCGAGACGAGCATGGCGACAAACTCGGCGCTCTTGTTCACGTCGCCGGTGGCTTTGCCGTGAGCGGCCCGCTTGGCGGCAGCGATTTCGACGTGTGGAATCGGATGATGAGCATTAATCTCACGACGGCGTATCTCGTGACGCATGCTTTTCTTCCTTTCGTCCGCGCCGCGCGTGGCGCAATCGTTTACTTCGCTTCGGAAGCAGCCCTCCCGGGTGCGAAGGTCGCGAACATCGCGGCTTATGCAGCGGCAAAGAGCGGCGTCGTCACACTCATGCGTGCCGTTGCTCAGGAAGAGCGCGACAACGGTGTGAGAGCTAATGCGCTTGCACCAACATCGATCCGCACCGCGGCGAACGTGAAGTCAATGGGCGACAATGTTCGCTACGTCGAGCGTGATGAAGTAGCGCACGCAGTCGCGTATCTGTGCAGCGATGACGCTAGCGCGATCACCGGGCAGCTAATCGCACTGTCGTAAGGCTGGCGTGCGACTGCCTTGCCCGTCGCCCAGCGCCACGTCACTTTCCCACTCATGAGCCTCGCCGCGCGGCGACGCGTCACGGCGCGCGTCGTTCTGCTGGATCGGTCGTTGGAGCGGCTTCCGCTCTTCCGGCTCAGCGACTCCGCGGATGATTCCGCCATTAGCTGCTCGGCGGATGACGGTGGACGCTGGCGCGTGCTTCCAAGTCCCGGCGATCGGCTGCCCGGTACGTTCGACCAGGATGTCTACGTCGAGCTGATGCATCGTTACCACGAAGCTGGGGAGCCCGAAGACGGTGCAATCACTTTCACCCTGCATGCGTTTCTTCGCTCGATGGGACGTCAGGTTGATGGACGCACATATGAGCAGCTTCGCGGCGCCTTGACGCGCCTCGAGCGCACGACGCTGGAATCGGCTGGCAGCTACTACAGCTCCACTGCGGGCAGAACGATCGAGGGTCGCTTCTCCATCCTCAGCTCAGTGGTCATCGAGCGACGACGCGTAGCGGATCGCGATCAGCTCGCCCTCTTCGAAGGTGCCGCGACTGGCGACCCTGGCGTAGCTCGAGTTGTCATCGCGCCGCCAATTCGTGAGAATCTCGCTGGCCGCTTCACCTCGTCACTTTCCGTTACTCGCTATCTCGATCTCGCGTCCCCTGTAGCGCGACGACTCTACCGTTTACTCGAGGTTGCGAGAGCGGACGGCGTGCTCACATGGCGTGTCTCTTTGGATCGCTTGAAAGAACTCCTGCCGCTTGTACAGCGATACCCGTCACATTTGCAACGAGTGCTTCAACCGGCCCATGAAATGCTAGAATCGGCCGGTGTAGTACGGAGCGCGTCCGTTCGACAGCAGCAGCGTGAGTGGTTCGTCGATTACGTCTTGGCAGCGCGAGGCGTCTGATTGGTTGGAGCCGATTGCGAACAGGCTTCCTCGGGGCGGGTATGACG
>DATBBP010000162.1:0-2544 GCA_036270935.1 Gemmatimonadaceae bacterium | reverse complement strand
CGGAAGGGTCCCCGGCGCCTTGTCGTACAGCGCGCCGCCCGAGTGCGCAACGGCCGCTCGCAGCGCCGGCAGATTCGGGCCGGAGACATAAGGGCCGACACTTCGCGTAACGACGGGATGCCGCTCGTAGACGCTGCCCTTGCTCGGCTTGTAGGTGAGCGTGCTTCGCTCGGCGGCCAGCGGATCGTTCGCGTCGGCGAATCGCTGAACCGGTTCGCTCGAGTCGACCAGCGCGATATAGAGCGACGCCGACGACACCGACGCGAGCGCGGCGATGCGGCCCGCATCCAGAAAACTCGCGTTGTCGATCCCGTCCGTGAGCGCGAAGACGAGCTGCGCATGGTCGTTCGACGGATCGACGATCAGAGCGGCCCCTAGAGCGCCGATCGGTTTAATTGTGGTGGAATTTCGATCATTTGCAGTCCTGGGATCGACGGATCAAGCAATTTGTGATCTGATGCGCTCGTGGGCCATGGGCCAAGGAGGCATGCAGATGACGATCGCGCGTTGGACCCCGGCTGTCGCGCCGACGAGGCAAGAGCAGTTCATCCTGAAGCGCCTCGGTCGGGTCCGGAAACTCCTCGGGTTTCTGCGGCTGCATCGGCACGAGTTGTTCGACGCCGCGTTTCAAGATGACCTAGCCTCGATGTACCGCACGACGGGCGCGGGGAAAGATGCACGTCCGCCCGCGATGATGGCCATGGCGATGCTCGTGCAGGGATACCTGGGCATCTCCGACGCCGAGATGATCGAGTTGACCGTCCTCGATCTGCGGGTGCAGATGGTGCTGGGGTGCCTGGGTGCCGAGGCGCCGCCGTTTTCTCAAGGCGCGTTGCAGGAATTTCGCGAACGCGTGATCGCCGCCGACATGGATCGGCGTCTGCTCGAACGGACCATCGATCTGGCGAAGCAGACAAAGGCGTTTGACCACCGCAAGCTGCCCAAGACGTTGCGCGTGGCGATCGATTCGAGCCCGCTGGAGGGCGCGGGCCGCGTCGAAGACACGGTCAACTTGCTGGCCCATGCCGCCAGAAACGTCGTCGCGTGTGCGGCTCGCCTGCTGGGGCGGACCGAGGAGCAGGTGTGTCTCCAGGCAGGCATTCCGCTGCTGGTCGACTCGAGCATCAAGCGCGCGCTCGACATCGACTGGAACGATGCCTCCGAGAAGACCGCCGCGATCACGACCTTCACGCGGCAACTCGACGCGTTGCAATCGTGGATTGCCCGACAATTTCCCAAGGAAATCGCGCAACCGCCCCTCAAGGCACAGGTCGAGGCCCTCGTGCAGATCCGCACGCAGGATCTTGAGCCCGACCCCCAGGGCGGTGGGTCGCGCATTCGTGAGGGCGTGGCGGAGGATCGCCGCGTCTCGATCGCGGACCAGGAGATGCGTCACGGCCGCAAGAGCAAGAGCAAGCGGTTCAATGGATTCAAGCGTCACATTGCCGCGGACGTCGATCGCGGGCTGATCCTCACCTGCGCCATCACGCCGGCGAATCGTCCCGAGGACGAAGCGATGCCGTCGTTGGCGAGCGACCTGCAGCAGCAGGGGTTCGACATTGACCATCTGCTGATTGATCGCGGGTACATCAATAGCTCCCTCGTGGACGACGTGCTCAAGCGGCGCGGCACGATCGTGTGCAAGCCCTGGAAGTCGCACAACGGTCGCCTGTTTCCGAAGTCCGCGTTTCGGCTGAATCTCCGCGACCGTACGATCGCGTGCCCCAATGGCCACGTCCAGCCGATTGCGTTTGGCTCGATCGTCGAGTTCGATCCGGAGATCTGCGATCACTGCGCGTTGCGCAGTCAGTGCACCACCGCTGAACTCGGGAATGGTCGCTCCGTCGCCATCGCCGAGAACGAGCCGTTGCAGCACCGACTCCGTAAGCAGATCCAGACGGCCACAGGACGGGCGGCGCTGCGGGAGCGCACGACCATCGAGCACAAGCTCGCCCACATCTCGCAACGACAAGGCAATCACGCGCGCTACGTCGGCATCCGCAAGAACGCCTTTGACCTTCGCCGGGCGAGCGCCATCCAAAATCTCGAGACCCTCCATCGGTCAGAGGTCGAATCGCGAAAGGCTGCGTAATGACGTCACATTCAAACCGTTCGGCGTTCTAGAGCGGCGTATAGCGACGTCGCGCCGCCCGACGTGATCCCGTCGAGGGACAGCTGGGCGCCGCCGGGCTGAAAGCCGAACACGTCATTGACATTCTCGCCGAACGTAATCAGCCGCACGCGATCGTCCGGCTGGAGCGACCGTGCGATCGTGGTGACGTCCGCGCGCAGCTGATCGAGCGCGCGCCCCTGTACACTGCCGCTCACGTCGAGCACGAGTGTCACATCGACGGGCTGGCGCTCGAGAGGAATCGCCGTCACGGCCTGCGACACGTTTTGGTCGAGCAGCGTGAAATCGGCGGCGGTCAACCCGGCAATCGACCTGCTCCCTTCGGTCACGAGGACCGGCACGCGGACGAGCTCAACGCCGGAGCGGAACGTCTGCGGCTGCGTCGTGGTTTGTGCCGACCCGAGAACGACGAG
>DATBBP010000161.1:0-10252 GCA_036270935.1 Gemmatimonadaceae bacterium | reverse complement strand
CTCGGCGGCCGAGAGCATCTGTCTCGACATTCTCGAGGTCGATCCGGAAAATCAGGCCGCGCTCGTGACGTTGCTCCTGTCGATCACCGATCAATTCGTCGAGGAGCAGGCGGACGGCGTGCATCGGGCGCGCGCCGTGCTGCCCCGGCTCAAGGACGATTACAAGCGCGCGTACTACGCCGGGATCATCTGCGAGCGGCGCGCGAAGGCACAGCTGCATCGTTCCGCGTTAGGCGCGGCCGATGTCGCCGCGGAGTGGTTTCACGAGGCGATGGCGTGGTACGAGCGCGCGGAAGCGCTGCGACCGCAAGGAAACGACGAATCGATTCTGCGGTGGAACACCTGTGTGCGACTGCTCGGGCGTCATGGACCGAGTGATCGGTCGGCGCCGCGAGAGTACGAGCCGGCGCTGTAAGAATAACGACCGCGCGCGCACGTGGCGCTCTGGCGAGCCTAACGAGTTGACATTGGCGTCATGGAGTCTGACACGGTCCCCGCCCGATCGGGCGCCGTCGCCGCGAGTTGGCTCGTGCAATGCGGGCACCGGGTCGCACGCGCGTCGATCGTCTGACGGCAGAACGGACACTCGCGTGTCGCCGGTTTCTCGTCTGCCTTCGGTGGCCTAATCAGGGCGATCGTTAGGCGCCAGCAAATGAAGCCGACAATGGCGAATTTCATCAAGACACTGAGGAAGTGACCGTACGTGAACTGCACGGGACCGCTCTGCGGAAAGCGCATGTCCGCCCACGCCTTCGACGGCGACACCGCGTTGATCACCGGCATGATGAAGTCGTTCACCAAACCCTGAACGACGTCATTCGTCGCCGCGCCGATTACGACGGCGATCGCGAGGGCGAGCATGTTCTGCTTGAGGAGAAATGCCCTGAATTCGTTCCACATGGTTCTCTCCGCCGGCGCATCTACCGGCTGCTCAGGAGTGGGGTATGCTGCCACAATCCGACCTTGGGCGCCATGATACTAGCACGCTTCGCCGTCTCACGCGCGCCGAGTGCTTGCGTATCTCGATAACCGAGGCGACGTTGCCTTGTGATGCGTCCGTGACCGGGCTGATGACCGCACCTAATACTGGCTATCCGAAAGCGACGTGACGGACAAACCTCGCCGACATCGGATGTCGCTGGCGCGGCAGTTGTCGCTACTGACGGGGGCAGTCGTCGCGTCTTCGCTTTTGATCGTACTCGCGGTGGCGTACGAAGCGCTCACGCGCTCAGCCCTCTCGGGTGCAACGACGTCGCTTGCTCGCGCAACGCGGCAGCTTGCCAGTCTCGCGGAAACCGGTATTCGCCAGACTCGAGCGCGATTTGCGACCGTGGCGGGGGATCCAGCGGTTCGGCGAGCGCTGATTGCGGCGAATGCGAATACACGCGTGTCGCTGAGTGCTTCGCCAGTTGCTGACAGCACCGTCGAAGCGGTGCGGAAGGCGCTGTCTCAGCTCTCCAATCCGACGGACTCGGGGATGCCGATCGAGCTTTGGAGCGCGCGTGGACGCCGCGTCGCGTACATCGGGAACAACGAGCCGGAAGTCCCCGAGTCCTCGAATGGCGGCCGAACCCTCGGCGCGCCGAGGCTCCCGCGCGACGGCGTCGCCGAGGTGAGAAACACGGATTCGCTGCAATTCGGCCGTTTGTATGCATCCGGCGGTCGCGTTTATTTCTGGCTCGTCCAGACCATCTTCGAGCAGTCGAAACCGATCGGCTATTTCGCGCAACAGCGACGGATCGCCGTGAACCCGCAAGCGGATCGAAGCATTCGCGCGCTTGCCGGCGAGGGCATTAGCACGTACTACCGCAACTCCGATGGCAGTGTCTGGACGACCGTGACGGGCTCGCCAGCATCGCCGCCGCGCCGCGTGGCTAACGATTCCGGACGGGCGATACGTGGGTCCGGCGAAGAGCTGCTGATCGCCGAGGCGCCCGTTGCCGGAACGCCGCTCATGGTCGCGATGGAGTCGCGTGTCCGAGACGTTCTCGCGCCGCCGCGAGCGACGCTTCGGGATCTGCTGCTCGTCGGCCTCGCACTCCTCATCGTCGGAATGGGAGCGGCGCTCCTCATCGGCCAGCGCATCGCTCGGCCAATCGTCGCGATCGCGGATGGCGCGGAGGCGATCGCGCGTGGCCAGTACGACACGCGAGTGCCGCCATCCGGTCAGGCCGAGATCGCGCGACTTGCCGAGAGTTTCAATCACATGGCGAACGAGGTCGCCGTAGCGCAGCGCGCGCTCGAGCAGAAGTCGCGAGACGCGCTCGCGGCAAATCGCGCGAAGTCGGACTTTCTCGCAACGATGAGTCACGAGTTGCGGACACCGCTCAATGCGATCGCCGGCTACACTGAGCTCCTCGAGATGGGGTTGCGCGGGCCGCTCACGGATGCGCAGCGTCGGGATCTAGCCCGAATTCGCACGAGCGGCCAGCACTTGCTTGGCCTCATCAGTGGCGTGCTCGATCTCAATCGCATCGAGCGCGGCCAGTTGACGTACGCACTCGTCCCGATCCGCATCGATCCATTTCTCGCCGACCTCGATGCGCTCGTTTCGCCGCAGGCAGCTTCAAAGTCACTCACTTTGGAATACGTACCGTCAGAGCCTGAGCTCACGGTCATCGCCGATCGTGAGAAGCTCCGGCAGGTCGTCCTGAACCTGCTCTCGAACGCAATTCGCTTCACGCCGCCCGGTGGTCGCATCATACTGGCGGCATCGGCGGCTGGAGACTCGCGCGTCGCGATTTCCGTTCAAGACACCGGACCGGGAATACCCGAGTCTCGACAGGAGCAGGTGTTCGAGCCATTCGTCCAGCTCGACCGATCTCTGACGCAGCCGCAGGAAGGTCTTGGTCTCGGCCTCGCGATCAGTCGCGATCTCGCGCGCGGGATGCGGGGCGAGTTGGCGCTCGAGAGCACACCGAACAAGGGCGCCAGGTTTGTCTTGACGCTGCCCCGCGGGCCCGCCGATCAGAGCCGTAGCATGATGCAAAGCGGCGAGGCTCCTGCGCTCGGCTCTGTCTAGCCATCCTGTTACGACCGCAGCGAAAGATGTTTACGAGTTGTGGCGGCGACGCAACATCGTGTGGTGCGTTACTGCTGCTCGGAGGACTCATTACGCTCTTGGAGCAGGCCCGCCGCATCTGCGAATGAGGGGGTAGAGGTGAGTTAGGTCATTGTAACAGCGTGAATTGGCCATTGAGCTCAACCGACGTCGCAAGACTCGTTAGATGGGCATGCGTTGAGCAGTCACCTCCGGCAACTCGCCACCGGAGTTGGTGTGCCCGTCGACGCTCAGGAAACGAATCCCGCGCAGGCGCTTCGCGCTGGAGTGCTGCTCGCTGACCGCTTTCGCGTGGTTCGTTCCGCTCGCGGAACGAGCCCATTTGCATTCAGCTACCACGCGGAAGATCTGCAGAATGGCGACGCCGTTGTCATAAAGGAATTCTTCCCGCGGAGTCTCGTTTCGCGCGCGGCGGACGGCGTGTCGGTTCGCGCTCACTCGCCCGATTGCGAGCGCGACTTTCTTCGGGCTTTGCACCGTTTCGCGCTGGAAGGCGCGGTTCTCGCCGAAATCACACACCCGCACGTCGTGCGAGTGCGCGCGGTCGTCGATGTGCATCAAACGGTCTATCTGGTCATGGACCGTTACGAATCGAAGTCGCTCGCGGAATTTGTCCAGTCGGCGCAGGGGAAAGTCCCGCCAGCGGAGGCTGGACGAATCATTCAGCAGCTGTTGTCGGCGCTCGAGCTGCTACACGCCGAAAGCATCATTCACCGTGATCTATCGCCGCGAACGGTGCATGTCACGCCGAGCGGCGCCGCTCTTCTCCTCGAGTTCAGCGCCCGCCGTCATCTGCCGATGCACGCAACCGACCTCGCGTCGGGATTCGCGGCGTTCGAGCAGTACGGTACGAAGGACATTGGCCCGTGGACCGACGTGTATGCGACGTCGGCGTTGTTTTATCACTTGCTCACGGGGATTATGCCGCCCTCGGCGCTCGAGCGCGCGGCGGGTCAGGCGGTGGCGTCCCCGCTCATGTCGGTACAGAGTCTCGCTCCAGGGGTCGCGGGTCTCGTCATGCGCGGCATGGCACTGCTGCCGCAGCAGCGGCCGCATGCGGTGTCGGAGCTTCGCCGCCAACTCGACAGTGCGCTCGTCGATGGCCGGCCGACGACGACGCGGTCCGCGTACGCTGCGTCGCCAGCCCCCTCCGCCCCGGCATCAGAGGGGTCGAGGTTCGACGCAGGGCATGGTCCCGACGACGACGGAGGCGTTCCACTGCGTTTTGCGGCGGGTGGCATCGTCGTTCCCTCCGAAGAGGGCGGCTCGAAGAAATTCTTCCGCAGACTGAAGAACGCGGCTTCGCGCTTCGGCGGCAATCCGCTACCCGGCGAGCGGCCTAACGAGCTGGAGCAGCTCGAGGCGCTGGCCAGAGCGATGTCGTCAGCGCCAACGGAACTGCCGCGGCGGCCGGCTCCCCACGACGAGGTACCGGCGCCGATCATTCAGGCGCCAACGTACGCGCCGATTGTACCGGCCGCCGAAGCTGCTCCTCCCGCGTCGATCCCGGTGCCACGGTTCGAGCTCAAACGGCAGACTGTAGTCGAAACCGATGAGTTCGACGAAGCGCTTGGGGCGCCGAGTCGGCGGAAGCGCTACAGCCTCGCGGCGGCCGCGTTGCTCGTGCTCGCAATCGGCAGCTCGATGATTCTTCTCGCACGGAGTGGCCGGGCGAGTGGAGTGAGGCCACCGCTCAGTACATCGTCGACTTCGCAGGCTCGTCCTGGCGGCACGCCCGCAGCGAATGCGGTAGTACCGTCGCACGAGTCAGTTGAAGGGGGCGCCGTCCTTCAAAGCGTGTCGCACGCGCCGGCAGTCGCGGATCCTGCGGCTGATCCACCGGCGACGGTCGCGAAGCGATCGAGCACGCCCGAGCGGAGCGCAGCGCCAGCTCCGGCGCGATCACCGGAACCAATGCCAGCCGTATTGCCCGCGGGCCGTCTGCCCAACCTGAAGATCGCGGCGATCCCGGGGAGTGCGACGGATCTCAAGATCGTTCCACCCGAATTACTCGTCGATTCGCGGACGCGCCTAACGAATGGACAGGATCAAGCGGAGCAAGGTGACTACGTAGTGGCGCGGCGCACCTTCCGCGGAGCGATCGCGCAGTTGGACAGCGTCGCCGCGAGGTATCCCGACTCGCAATCAATCAAGAGCTTGCGGCGTGACATGGAGCAAGCGGACTCGCGTGCGCAGCAGGCCTGCTCGGCGGAGAACGACATGCGAAAGCGTCGCGGCGAGGAAGCGAGGGCGTGCCAATGACGGCATACCTGACGTCACCACTACGAGTGGCGTGGCATCGCGCGACGTTTGGCGTGATGGCCCTCCTTCTCGCCGCTACGCCGCTCCGCGCCCAGACCGCCACCAGGGCGCTTTCGCTGGCGGAAGTGATCGATCTGCGTCAGCACGGCGTGTCGTCTCGACAGATCGTGCGCGACGCGAAAGCGTACTGCATCAACTTCTCGATGGAGGACGACAGCGTCCGGCGCCAGCTCACCATCGCCGGCACGGATACGCTGCTCGTCGGTGGCCTGAGCAGCGTTTGCACGACCGCGAAGCCGCCAGAAAAACCGCCGCTGCCGCCGATCATCGACGACGAGTTTGCGCAGTCGAACACATCGCAGGGATTCATTTGGTCGAATCCGCGATGCCAAGCGCGATTCGAGACCGACGGCGTGCGCATGGAGAACACAGCGAGTGACGCCATGTGCATGGTGCGGTACCCGTCGCTCGACCTTCCGGCAGACGTGCAACTCGATCTCGAGGTCTCTCAACTGGGATCGACGAAGCACGGCGCGGTCATTCTCGGATTCGGCCGACAGGATCGCTCGGGGAAGTACTACTCGTTGAGCGTCTCTGCCGACCGGGGCGTGGAGCTGTGCTGGAACAGCGATCGCCAATGCAATTCGCTGGTGAAGCTCTCCGAGGTGGCCGCGGTACAGACCGACGTTGGTGCGATTAACCACGTCGTGGTTGAGGTGCGAGGACAGGACATTGCGCTCCTCGTGAACGGCAAGCGCGTGGGACAGTATACCGCGGATGCGCTCGTGGGCGGACGTCTGATGGTTGGCGTCGGACCTCAGACGAGCGTCGTGCTCATGCGACTCACGGCGACGCCGCTTCGCTGAGTTGTCATTCGTCGGTCTGGTCATGGCCACGACGCAGTAGCACGAGCAGCAGTACCTGGGGCTCGCTCGCCGCCGCCGGCGACTGGCGACGCTCGGCAAGCACGGCAATAGCACGCAGCCATTCGACATCTCGATCAGGCGCGCTCTCCAGGGCCGCCAGCTTTCGCTCGGCACCGATGCCTAACGGCAATCGGAGCGCCAGCTGCGCGTGCGACGCAATGGGCGCGAGCGACGCGCGTTGGTGACGTGGGCACGCGGAGAGCACGGCGGTAATTCTCGCGGCGAGGCGCGTACGGAGTCGCGCGCCGGCGGCACTGGACATCGCCAGCCGGCTTCGAGTTGACCGATCGATCCACCAGCCTCGGATCGCGGTTAGCGTCGTTTCCCTGTCACCCGCAGCCATTGTGCCGGCTGGTCCACCGCACATGGCGAGGGCGCGGCCGACCGTGGCTGGATCGCGCGACGGCGCGCTGCCCTCGAAGGCGGCGACGAGCATCCGATCGGCGCCGTCGGCGAGCAATGCAATGAATCCGTCGTTAGGTGCCCAGGCCACCGCGCAGGCGGGTGTGGCTTCCAGCTCCGCAAGGAGGCTGGGATCGCTCCAGGATTCGAGCAAGGCATGCGCTTCGCTTGCGAGCTCCGGCGGCGAGACGGAATCTGCTGCCGCCCAGTCTGGAATGACGGCCGGTGCACCGCCGACGATTTGTCGCGCGATCCCGAGCTTTGCCCGTAGTCGCTCGACGACGCGGAGCAGCCGCTCCGACTCAGCCGGCGGTGCCAAAGCATACACGAAGACAGTCTCGTGTTCCGAGCCCAGGCGTCGCACGCGCCCAACGCGCTGTTCGAGGCGTGCGGGATTCCACGGCAGATCGAGGTGTACGACGACCGATGCACGCTGAATGTCGAGCCCCTCGCTCAGGACATCCGTGGCCACGAGCAGCGTGATTTGCTCGGCGGGTTTGACCGTCGACCGGCCACTTTGAGGCGCGAATTGGGCCAGAACCTCACCACGCGAAATGCGGCCGCCCGCGACTCGTCCCGCGCTCGCCGTGAGCGCGGCGACTCCGGGCTGGCGTGACATGAGTAAACGCGAAAGTACGGCGACGGTCTCGGCGTACTGACTGAAAGCGATGACGCGAGCGTGACTGTGCGCACGGCACACATTGATGAGCGCGGCGGCACGCAGCGGATCCGGATCGGCGTTGTTCCGGAGGCGCGTCATCAGTGCGCGCAGGCCATCGAGGTGCTGACGCACGGCGGCGAGCATCGACGAGAGATCCGATGGCCCGGTACCTAACGGCGCCAACAACTCCGCGAGCGCCAGTTGCACCGTCTGCTCCGCGTATGACCACGCGGCGAGCTGCTGGCGACTGGGCCAGATGCCCGCTTCCAGCGACGAAATCATCGCGACGGCCCGCGCAATACGTCGCCGTAGCGCGGCGACGAGCGCAGCGCGGCTCGAGGACCACTGCCGAACCAGTGTGTAAGCGACGAGTGCCCCCGCGGTACCTTCGTCAGCGCCCGCGATCGGCGGAGGCAGTGCGAGCAGCTCGTCCAGAACATCATCAGCCGCCGGCAACTCGATCCATCGAGGTCCGGACACGGACGGGAGGCGAAGCGCTCGCTCGTCGGCATGCCGACGGACGATGAAGCGCGCCAACTCGGCGTCGGTGGCGGCGACGGCGGCATCGCCGAGAAAAAGAGCAAGCTGGGCGACGAGGTCGGCTCGACGATTCTGCAGTGGCGTCGCCGTGAGCAAGAGCACGCAAGCGTCAACGCAGAGCGACGCGACGACATCGTAACATTTCGTGCGCGGATTCCGCAGATGGTGCGCCTCGTCGACGATCAGAAGATCGGGAGTCTCGACGGGCACACGCGCACCGCGACTCAACCGCTCGAGCGATATGAACCGCGCCGCGACGCGAGCACGAGCGATGGCCTTTTGCCAGTTCTCCGCAAGCGCGGCCGGCGCGATGATGAGCACTCGCTCATAGTCTCGCGCGACAGCGAGCCCGACAAAGGTCTTCCCCAATCCCGTCGAATCGGCGAGCAGCGCGCCACCTGCGGTCCGCAACAACGCACGCAGGCGTCCGGCGGCTTCGCGCTGATGTTCGTGAAGGGTCACATCGCCGATGGTCGGAGGCACCGCCTGTGACTCGAGCATCTCTCGAGCGATGAACGCGCGAGCGCCGGCGAGCGCGGCCTCGGGATCGAGATTGCACGAAGAAGCCCCCATCATCCGGCAAACCACGTGAGCAGCGGCGCCATATCGTCGTGACGCACTCGATACGCGGCTAACGACTCATGCAACAGCTCGTCCCGAAGCGCCATCTGATCCTCGCCGAGCATTGCGCGATGAGCGATTGGGGCGAGGGCAGCTCGTGCACGATTCCAATCAAGAGGAAGCGGGAGGAGGGCCATCGTCCAGCCAAGAAATCGCCGATACCCGCCACGCGCCGGCTCAGCAAGCGCGGCGAGCCACGCTTCAGCCAACGGCGAATTGAGAATCGCAGTCAGGGCGAGCGCGTCGGTGTCGTCGCGACAGATGGCGACGTAACAACTGTTGAGTGGAACGGCGGGATCGTTGGCGGGAAGTACAGTCGCACGCGGGCCGCGGCCGAGATCGGCCCAGACGACGCGCGGGCGATCAGGGCGCGCGCCATCGACTCGAAAGAGCGACCACCAGCGCGCGTCGCGCGCGTCGGCGCGGGCGGCCAGCTGCCTGCGCCAGGGCGTGAGCCAGCGCGCAGCGTGCGGCGGTAATCGTTCGAGCGCACCGCCGCTCGCGGCGTGCGTCCAGATGATGAATTCGTTCGGTGCACCGACGCGCCATCGATTGACGTCCTCGCCACGGAGGACGGGGCGGAGGAGTGCGTGCTCGATGAGCCCACGCCGGCCGTTCGCGGCAGCGATCGCCGCCGGGTTATCGGGAACACCGTCGAGCCTAACGACGAACGCGAGGTTGAACCCTGACTTGACGCCGAGGTGTGGCCGCCCGATGGCGCTGTCGGCGAGCGCGACGCCGGACGCCCGCAGCCGATCGAACGCCGATCGCACGTCGGGCGGAAGCACGAGCCACGGGCTGCCGGCTGAATCATCGAACGGGAGCATGCGCCGGGGCATTCGCCATCGAAGCGCCCCGCATCCACGATGATGTGCGACCGCGAGAATCTCGCCTGGCGTATCGTCGGGTGCTCCGCTCCAGCGTTCCGCGACGAGCAACGAAGGGTACACTGCCGCGTCGAACGTGGATGGCCCGTCGCTCAGGTCTTCGAGCTCGAGGACGCGCGTCTCCTCGACAAGAAGCCGCCGAACGCCGCCTCCCGCCAATGATTGCCAGAGCTTCATGGGCAGCAGTAGCGCCAGCACGGCACCGGGGCGCAGCAGCCTAACGGCGCGCTCGACGAAGAGCGCGGCGAGATCGACCTGCGCGGCAAATCCGCGCCCAGCGCGGGCCCGGGCCGCACCGCTCTCCCACGCCCCTGCTCGGAACACGCGGTACTGCGCTCGCAGCATCTCTCGTTCGCGTACCGGGACTCGATGCAGTCGCACCCAAGGTGGATTTCCGAGTATGATGTCGAAGCCGCCGCGCGCGGTGACGTCCGCGAAGTGGACCGCGAACGAAAAGGGCAAGGCGCCGCCACCGGCGAGGCGGCGCCGTTCGACGCGCAGCGTGGCGGCGCGAACCCGGAGGGCCGTTGCTTGGGCCCGCAGTTCAGGCGCTGGCGCCATTCGCTCGCCGAAGAGGTCGCGTCCACGAATGGCGGTGAGGAGATCCCGGCGAACGGCAGCAATCGTCGTGAGCTCGCGACCGACGTTCGCGAGGGCAACGCGCCGCTCCTCGCGGTCCAGCAGCCTAACGAGTGACTCCTTTCGCCGGCCGGCGGCGCGCGCGTATCGTTCACGGAGAACACGAAGCCGCGAGCCAGCGCCTTGCATCATCGGCCCTTCGGCAAACACCCCTGCGAGCGAATCCCCGACGCGGATGTTCCGATCGAGATTGGGAAGCGGTCGCACATCGAGCGGATCGTCCACCTGCGAGTCGATCACGACCGAAAGCCAG
>DATBBP010000160.1:0-1580 GCA_036270935.1 Gemmatimonadaceae bacterium | reverse complement strand
CTTGTGCTCGGAGCGCGTGATGTTCCTGCGCGTCAGCGTTCTCGTGGCGCGTCCCGCAGCAGGTGACGGACGCGTCTCACCGGCACGCCGCGGACGAGCGCGCAACGGGAAGAAGCGCGGCCATGGAGGACGTCGTGGCTGAGCGCTTCGGGCAGGCCGACGCGCACACAGCAACCACTCTTCGCGTCGTCGCAATTGCTGGAAGCTTGCGTCGCTCTTCGTACAACCGCGCACTCATACGCGCCGCGGAGGAGCTTGCGCCGGAAGGCATGAGCATCGAGCTGATAGAGATCGGCCAGCTGCCGTTCTTCGACGCGGACGTCGAGGCAGAAGGCGACGCACCCGCCGTGACGGCGTTCAAGGCCTCGGTGGGCAGAGCCGATGGTCTCCTCATCGCCACGCCCGAATACAACGATGGCATTCCGGGTGTGCTCACGAATGCGATCGACTGGGGCTCGCGACTACCTGGCAGCGCACCGCTGACGGGCAAGCCCGTTGCACTCATCGGCGCGTCACCGAGCCAGATCGGGACGGCGCGCGCACAACTGCACCTGCGGCAGCTGCTCAGTCACGTGCACGCGCGCACGCTGCCGTCGCCAGAGCTTCTCGTCGCAAATGCGCACGACAAATTCGACGCGGAGCTGCGGCTCACGAACGATCGCACGCGCCAGGTGCTCGCGGCATTGCTCGCTCGGTTTGGCCGCTGGATCATTCGCGAGCGCGCAGCCGCCGAGGTTGAGCGTTCACTCACCCTGTCTCCCGCCGCCCGCTCGTGAAGTGCCTCCGGACCCGCTTCTGCTCTCTATCTCAGTTACAATCGACCAGTTCCCTTACACCGTGAGACACCGATGACTACGTCACGCGCCGTGGTTTTGATCGACCATCACCAAGCGCGCATTCAGCAGTTCGATGCGGAGGGATCGCACGTCACACACGTGAAGGATCACGTCCACAATACCAGGCAACACCGCAGCGCCGGCCGCACGCAGAACGAGTTCTTCGCTGTGGTCTGCGATGACCTGTCCGGCATTACGGAGATTCTCATCACGGGCTCGCGCCTGGCGCTCACAGCCTTCCGGGACTTCATCGACACCCATCGGCCGGCGTTGAGCAAACAAATAGCCGGTTGGGAGACCGTGAATGATCCCGGCGAGGGAGAGCTACTCGCACTCGCCCGGAAATTCTTTCTCGGTCATGATCGCCTGGTCGGCACTCGCGCGATACGCGAAGAATAGTTAGACGGATCGATCGGTTATTCGCCGTGCCGCGACACAGCCTCGATCGCGCACCAATGAGAGCACTGGGAGGAACCAGGGCCGTTCCGGAATGCTGCATCGCTGCACCGACACCTCTCGTACTGGCGAGGACGAACCGGCACTCTCGTTAGGCGTGGAAGCAGCGGTGGCCGCAGGGGCCGAGCTTCATGTTCTTCGTGCCGGCGATCGCGCTCACTGCGTGGCGTGCTGGCCGACGAGCGACGGTGCTCGCGACGACGCTCTCGCTCCTCCTGATCGACTGTTCTTTCTCCAGCCGCTAGGCTCGCTCAAGATCGTCGGTTCGACGAACGTCCTCGACATCGT
>DATBBP010000159.1:0-4022 GCA_036270935.1 Gemmatimonadaceae bacterium | reverse complement strand
CGGCCTCTTCGACGCTCGACGCCAGCTTGTCGCGGTCGAGCGCGGCGTCGCGCGCCGCGAGCGCGGCCTGCAGTACGGTCTTCGTGAGCGGCGCGGCCGTCGCGGCGCTGTAGAAGCTTCCTTTCTCGCCACGGGGGTTCGTGAGCTTCACGACGATCACGAATTGGGGTGCGTCGCCCGGAAACAAGCCGACGAAGTTCGGATTGTACTGCTGCGCCGCGTAGCGACCATTCACCGTTCGACGTGGCGTTCCGGTTTTCCCCGCGAGCTGGAAGCTGCTCAGATCCGCTTGCAGGGCCGTGCCATTCTCCACAACGTTGAGCAACATCTTACGCATGCGATTCGCGATGTCGGGGGTGAGCACGCGTCGCACGACACGCTTCTGATGCCGATACAGCACCGCGCCGTCAGGCGCGCGAATCTCCTTTACGAGAGCAGGTTCGACGAGCTCACCGCCATTCGCGAACGCCGCGTACGCAACTGCGAGCTGCAGCGGCGTGACCGAGATCTCGTAACCCATCGCCAGCGACGCCGGCGACTGCGGCGACCACCTCGACGGCTCACGCAGCACGCCATTCGCCTCCGAGGGATACGGCACACCGGTGGCCACACCGAATCCGAAGTCACGCAACGTTTCAAATTGTTCACGTCGCGTTAGGCGCTGCGCGAACTTCACGATTCCAATGTTGCTCGACCATTGGAGCACGGTCGCCAGCGACGCTCGACCCACGAGGTGGTCGTCGTGAATGACGCGGCCCTCGAGCTCGAGCGTGCCGTCACCGGTGTTGATGATGTCCGTCTCTCGCGCGCGCCCACGCGCGAGCAGACCGGCAGCGATGAACGGCTTGAGTGTCGACCCCGGCTCGAAAGGCTCCGTGAGCGCCGTCGCGGCGGTCGACCGGGAATCTTGACGCCGGCTCGCCATGGCGAGGATGTCGCCCTGGCGCGGATCGAGCACGACAATGTCGCCGCCATCCGCCGCCATCTTCGAGACGGCGTCGGCGAGCGCGCGCTCCGCGATCTCCTGCAGCTCGTGGTTGAGCGTGAGCACGACCGTGTTGCCGGGACGAGGTACGACGCGAGGCGCGTTAGGCGACTCGAAGCTCCTCCCGCGGATATCGCGGATGAGGGTCGTCGTTCCCGCCGTGCCGCGGAGCACTGTATCGAGCGCGAGCTCGATCCCATCAACCGCGTTGTTCTCCGGGTCCACTCGCCCAATGAGTCGCCTCGTGCCTTCGGACATAGCGTACGTGCGAACGCTGGCCGCCCTCGCGTGGACGCCCGGAATCCGCGTCGCCGAAGCAACGTCGGTCGCGAGGTACCGGCCCGGAAGCGTCACCCACGCTTTTTTCGGATCGAGCGCCCGCCGGATCCACTCCGGTTTCACCTGCACCCGCGCCAACGCGCGGTGGAGCGCGGCGCGATCCTGAGGTCGCACCTCTCGCGGCGAGACCTCGAGCTCTACCATGTCCCTGCTTTGGGCGAGCACGAGACCGGCCGCGTCGAGTATCTCTCCCCGTGGCGCTGGCATGTCGCGCGGAGCCAGTTGCTGCCGCGCAGCCCGTGCACGCCAGGTGCTCCCTTGCAGTAACTGCACGTGCGCTGCCTGCCCGATCACGGCGAGCGCGAATAGCGCGAGAAGCGCGTGGACGATCTTGATACGGCGCGAGCGAATCATGGACGCGGCTTCTGAGCAGCTGCTGAGGGCGGGGGCAACACGATGACTTGGTCTGGCGAAGGCACGTGCATGTTGAGCCGCTGCTCCGCAATCGGTGCGAGTCGCGCCCGACTCGAGGCATCCCGGATTTCGCCGTCGAGCTTCACGCGCTCGGCCTCGAGCGCCTGACGCCGACGATCGAGGTCGCGCATCGCGCGCGCTTGATCGATCCCGTACGTCCTCCTTGCAATGACGCCTGCCGCCACCAGGACGAAACCGAAGAGCGCAAGCGCGACCGTTGACCGACGCGAGAGCCGTGCTCGTGTCACGCGTCAGCACTCCGCTGAAAAGCACGAAGACGTGCGCTTCGTGAGCGCGGATTACGTGCGAGCTCGTCTGGCGCCGGTGTCGTTGCCTTGCGGGCGACTAGCTGGCCAAGCGCGCGACCGCGGCACGTGCAGATTGGCTGCTTCGGTGGGCAGATGCAATCGCTGCTCCATTCGCGAAACGCGTGCTTCACCAGCCGGTCTTCTCCCGAGTGATATGCAATCACCGCCATCACGCCCCCGCGAAGTAGACGATCTCTCAGCATGGGAAGTGCGCGTTCGAGATCCTTCAGCTCGTCGTTGACGGCGATTCGAAGCGCTTGAAAGAGCCGTGCAAAGTCGGCTGGTCCCGTGCGCGGTCCGAGCGCGCCACGAATCGCGCCCACCAAGTCGTCGCTCACAGCGAATGCGCGGTTTGACCTTCGACGAACGACTTCGCGCGCGAGTCGATGCGCGCGATGCTCGTCGCCGTACTCGTGGAAGATCGAAGCGAGCGCGTGCTCGTCGAACGAGTTGAGCACATCTGCCGCAGTGGGTGTATCGGCACCATCACCCCGGTCCATTCGCATGTCGAGTGGCGCGTCCTCACGGAAGGTGAAGCCGCGGCGTGGATCATCGATCTGGTGCGAGGAAATGCCGAGGTCGAGCAGCACGCCATCGAAATGTTGGCCCACAAGCTCATCGATCTCATCAATGTTCGCGAAGTTGCCAAGGTACGCCTTGAAGCGACCATTCGAGGCGAAGGAGGCGAGACGTTCTCTCACGGCGTCGAGGGCGTCGGGGTCGCGATCTACGCCCGTGACTTGTTCCACACCCGCCTCGAGCAGCGCGAGCGCATGTCCGCCTCCGCCAAGCGTACCGTCCAGAACCGAGCGGCGCGCACCGAGAAGGTCAACGGCCTCCCTGGCGAGCACAGGCGCGTGATATGCGCTATCCCAGTTTGAACCGTCGACGCCGGAAGACGGGGCGGACATTCTAACCGCCACGTACCTGTCGCGCCAACCCCTGCGCCAATTGCCGCGTTCTACCATCAGAAGCCGAACTGGACACCGAGCTCGACCCTCGATGGTTCTCAAACGACGTCGACATTTCGCGATGATCATCCATGGTGCGCGCGCCGAGCGTGATGACGTGCGCCATCTCATCGACTGGGTTCGAGCGAAGGGACACGTGGTCGAACCTCACGTGACACTCGAGGAGGGCGACGCGACAGCGATGGCCGCCGCCGCGGCCCGTGCCGGAACGGACGTCGTGATCGCCGTGGGCGGCGACGGCACAGTGAACCAGGTCATCAACGGCCTCGACGGATTCGATACACCTCTTGGCATAATTCCCCTCGGCACGGCAAACGATTTCGCGTCGCAAGCAGGAATTCCCAGCGATGTGGATCATGCGATGGATGTTATCCTACATCAAAACCCGGTGCGTATCGACACCGCGTCGCTCAATGGCCGGCGATTCCTGAATGTGTCGACCGGCGGCGTCGGTGCCGAAGCGACGGCGGAAACACCAGTCGAAGCCAAAGAAAGCCTCGGGCCGGTCGCATACGCGATTACCGGCGTACGAAAGTTCGCGGAGCTCGAGCCCTACCACGCGAGCTTTCGCGGACGCGACTTCTCATTCGATGGCGAGTTTCTGATGTTCGCGGTTGGCTTGACGCGTGCATCGGGCGGCGGAACGCTGGTGACGCCTAACGCCTCCGTCACCGACGGACTCGTCGACGTATGCGTGGTGGAATCGATGGGGCGCGCCGACTTCGCGAGATTGGTCCTGAAGATCAAGCGCGGCGAGCACCTCGGTGAAGCAGGTGTGCACTACGCGCAGCTGCCGTCGGTGACGATTGAGTCAGACCGAACGTTGAGCGTGAACGTCGACGGGGAGAGCATGGATGTTCAGACGCTGCATTACGTCGCCCGCGTCAAGGATCTCTGGGTGTACGTCGGCCACCTTCCCGGAACTGATCAGCCATAGTTTGAGGTGTGAGCGAGCTTCGAGCACAAAAACGAAAGGCCCGTCGTCATTCGACGACGGGCCTTTTC
>DATBBP010000158.1:0-2193 GCA_036270935.1 Gemmatimonadaceae bacterium | reverse complement strand
GCGCGGTCACGACGCTAGTGACGTTGGCCGTGGCCGCCGTGGTGAGCGTGACCGAGGGTCGCCGAGACCTGAGCGGCGGCGAGGCCGCGGTGCTCGAGGAGCTCGATCTGATGCAGCACCTCGTCGCCGTAGAACGTCTTGATGTAACGCGCCTGCGTCGGTGTGAGTCGGCGAACGGCCCAGCTTAGATGCACGAAGTGTGGCTCAACCGGGTGCGTAAGCGGATGCATCCCGATCTCCTCCGGCAGACGATTGCCTTTCCGTGTGTTGCATGGGCTGCACGCAGTGACGACGTTATTCCAGTCGTTCGTGCCGCCGCGCGAGAGCGGAATGAGGTGGTCGCGCGTGAGAGCCTCGCGAATCTTGAGCTCCGTCGCATGGCGGCCGCAGTACTGACAGCGATAGCGATCGCGCGCAAACAGGAAGGTGTTCGTCACCTGTCGCCGGAAACGCCGCGGCACGTGGATGAACTTCGTGAGGCGGATGACCGCGGGTCGTGGCATCGTCAGGCGCTCGGAGCGGACTACCTTGTCTTGATCCGCTTCGACAATTTCCGCCTTGCCATCGATCACGAGGCGAAGAGCTCTTCGCATCGGGACCATGGTGAGAGGCTCGAACGACGCATTCAGAGCCAAACAGCCAACGACCACGCAAAACCTCCGTAAGCTCTCGTGCGCGTGACACTCGACCGCTTGCTCGCTTTCGCTTGAAGCAGTCCAATTGAAGTCGCGCGCCGCTAGGATCGCGCTCCGCCAATTAGGGTGGTGGACGGCTCGAAAAAGCACACTTCGTCGCTCCTTCCAGACGACGAACGGACGCGACGGAAGGTACGAGTACTTCGGAAGGTATTCGCAGGCAAAATAGTGGACAAGGCGCACTCGGCCAAATTAGCCTGCCCTCGGAAAGCAGATGCCGGGACGCAAACGGCTGGACGACGGCAGGTTAGGCGCTGCTCGACCACCGTTCGAGTGCATCGGCGCTCGCCTGCACCCGCTTCTCGAGCGATTCGTCAAAGCCGAGAAGGACACCGTCTCGTACGAGGACCTCACCAGCCACGGCGACGAATGACGCTTGCATACCGGGCAATGCGAAGACCGCCGTCGCTTCCGGATCATGGACCGGGCCGGCGTGACGCAGCGGAAAGGCCGCAAGGTCTGCGGCCTTTCCGACTTCCAGCGACCCGACTTGGTCGTCGATGCCAAGCGCCCTGGCGCCGCCGAGAGTTGCGAGGGTCAACACCGTGTGGCCGTCGATCTCACGAAAATCACCATGATGCGCGCGCTGCATGAGTGCCGCGAGTCGCGACTCCTCCAGCAGATCCATACGATTGTTGCTGGCGACCGAATCCGATCCGATACCGATCGGAATGCCTGCGTCCAGCAACATGGAAAGGGGCGCAATCCCATGACCGAGCTTCGCATTCGAGGCCGGGCAATGCGCAACTGCGCAACGAGCGGCCACGATTTGAGCGACGTCGGCGTCGTCAACACGGACGCAATGGATCAGGAGAGGTCGTGCAGCGAGCACGTCGAGTGCCTTCAGCAGCGCGATAGGCGTGCGCGCACGCGGAGCAACACCGATATTGCGCGCGCGGAGTCCATCGGCGAAGGGTCCGGTCGCGTTTACGACGAGATCCTGCTCGGCGTGGCTTTCGGCAATGTGAACAGCGATCGGGAGCGCTTCGGAGCGCGCGTAACGCGAGACCGCGCTGAATAGTGAATCGGAAACGGTGTACGGCGCGTGTGGGGAAACGCCGACGCGAACGAGTGGCGTTTGCAGGGGGCGAATCCGTTGCACTCTGTCGCGAAGCTCGGCGACCGCGGCGGCGCATTGCGCGGGGTCGGGTCCGAACACTTCCTGGTACATCACGCCGCGAACTCGCGACTCGAGCAGCGCGTCGAACGAGACCCCGGAGTCGCAGGTGTCGGCGAAGGTCGTGATGCCGTGGCGGAGTCCTTCCGCGATCCCGTATCGCGCAGCGTCGAGCAGCATCTCCCGCGACATCACCGCGCGCTTCGCGTTCGTTAGGCGAAGGATCCAGGTTCGGAACTCGAGGTCCTCGAGGAAGCCGCGCATGGCGGTGAGCTCGAGGTGACAATGAGCATTCACCAACCCCGGAAGGAGAAGCGCGTCCCCGAGGTCCATGACTTCGCCAGCAGGTGCGCCGACGCTGGTTCCGACATACGCAATGCG
>DATBBP010000157.1:0-3845 GCA_036270935.1 Gemmatimonadaceae bacterium | reverse complement strand
AGATCAGCAATGTCCGGATCAGCGGCACGCAGCGCATCACCAGGCGGGCACCGATCCCAGCTCGACCAGTTCGTCATTACCGCGTCTCCGTGGGTTGAGACCGTTGCTCGTTATGCGCAGCCGCGCTGTGCGCTCGCTCCTGCTCCTCTCGCGAAAGATCCGCTCTTTCTATCTTCTCGATGCGGCGCTCGTGACGGCCGCCGTCGAACGGTGTGTCCAGCCACGTCTTCAGAATTTGGCGTGCCTGGTCCTCGGAGAGGAAGCGGGCAGGTAAAGCAAGTACGTTGGCGTCGTTGTGCCGGCGCGCCAGCTCGGCCACCTCGGGCGACCAGGCGACGGCGGCGCGAACATGTGGATATCGGTTCGCGACGTAGCTCATCCCGAGCCCCGTCCCACAGAGGAGCACTCCCCGATCGGCGACGCCGTCGGAGACTTGCTGAGCGAGCGGATGGGCGTAGTCGGGATAATCCGTAGACTGCTCGTTCTCGGTGCCCAGATCCTTCACGGCATAACCCTTCTCGCGAAGCCAACGCTCGAGCTTCTGTTTTAACTCGAAGCCGGCGTGGTCGGAGGCGATCAGTAGCGTTCTGTCCTGAGGCATGGTTCCGTCAGTGGCGAGTGAAGAGTGACGAGTGGCGAGAGCTGCGGACTTGCCACTCGTCACTCGCAACTCGCAACTATTTGTTCGGCCACTGCGGCCAGGTACGCACCATCGCGTTCACGGCGTGAATGCGCTGCTCGGCAAGACGGTCGGCGGCGAGGTACGTCGGAATGCGCTCCTCCTTCGCGATCGCGAAGACGCGCAGCACGGTGTCGTAGATCTCGTCAGCCTTCCGGAACGAGCGCGCCGAGGTCCAGCCCGCGAGCTCGCTGTAGACGTTGATCACGCCGCCCGCGTTGGCGACATAATCGGGTGTGTACAGAATCTCGTGCTCCTCGAGCTCTTCGCCGTGGCGCTCCTCGAGCAGCTGGTTGTTCGCGGCGCCGGCGACGATCTCCACCTTGAGCTGCGGGATCGTCTTGTCGTTGATGATCGCGCCTAACGCGCACGGCGCGAACACGTCGGCCTGCACGCTGTAGATGTCCTCCGATGCCACCGAGCGCGCGCCGAACTCGTTGGTGACACGCTTCACGCGCTCGGGATCGATGTCGGTGACGATGAGGCGGGCGCCGGACTCGTGCAGCTCTTTAGCAAGATAGTAACCGACGTGGCCGCATCCCTGGAGCGCGACGGTACGCGACGAGACGTCGTCACTGTTCCATCGCTCTTTGGCGGCGGCCTGAATCGCGCGAAAAACGCCATGCGCGGTGACGGGAGATGGATCACCCGATCGGCCGGCGAGACCGGTGACGTAGTCTGTTTCCATATGCACGAAGTCCATGTCGGCAGTGCTCGTGCCGACATCTTCCGCGGTGATGTACCGACCGCCCAAGCTTTCGACGAAGCGTCCGTGCGCCCGGAAAAGAAGCTCTCGGCTCGTCGTCTTGTTGTCGCCAATGATGACGGACTTGCCACCGCCGAGATTGAGACCGGCGACGGCGTTCTTGTACGTCATGCCGCGCGCGAGACGCAGCGCGTCGACGATCGCCTCGTCGTCGGAAGCATAGCTCCAGAAGCGCGTGCCGCCTAACGCGGGGCCGAGTACGGTGCTGTGCACCGCGATGATGCCGCGATAGCCGGACGCCGCATCCTGACAGAGCACGAGCTGCTCGTGCCCCATGCTGGCGATGGTTTCGAAGAGTTGCATACCCTGCATCGACGCAGAGTGAACGGGGCCTTCCAGTGTGGACGTTTCCATGGCTGCTTCTGAGGTGCTAGGTGATAGGTGCTAAGTGCACCTTCATGCTCCGCGCGAGTAAAGTTCTCTGGCAATTACAATTCGCTGAATTTCGGACGTTCCTTCATAAATCTCCGTAACCTTTGCATCGCGAAACAGGCGCTCGACGGGATAATCCTTCACGTAGCCGTACCCACCGAAGATCTGGATTGCTTCCGACGTCGCTGCCATCGCGGTTTCGCTCGCGAACAACTTCGCCATCGCGCAGAACTGCGTCACGTGCTCGCCACGGTCCTTCGCCGTCGCCGCGGCGTGAAGCAACGCTCGACCGGCGCTCACGCGCATCGCGATATCGGAGAGCTTGAACTGGATCGCCTGAAACTCCTTGAGCGGCTTTCCGAATTGTCGCCGTTCCGCCGCATAGCGAGCCGCGTATCGCAGCGCTGCCTCTGAAATCCCAATTGCCTGGGCAGCGATCCCGAGCCGGCCATTGTCCAGCGACTGCATCGCATAAATGAAACCGCTGCCCTCCTCGCCAAGGAGATTCGCTGCGGGCACGCGCAGATTGTCGAAGGTGATCTGTACGGTCGGCGACGAGCGCAGTCCCATCTTGTCTTCTTTCTTGCCGACGCTGAATCCCGGCAAATCGGGCGTGATGATGAATGCACCGATGCCGCGAGGACCGCGTCGATCGCTGGGCGTGTCGGTGCGAACCATGGCGACGATCACCCCCGCTTGCGGACCGCTCGTGACCCACGCCTTCGTGCCGTTCAGCACCCAGCACTCGCCGTCGCGCACCGCCTGAGCGCGAAGCGAGGCCGCGTCCGAGCCGGCATCTGCCTCTGAAAGCGCAAAGGCGCCGAGCCATTCGCCCCGCGCCATCGGCTTCAGAAACCGGTCTTTCTGCTCGTCGCTTCCCCAGCGGAGAATCATCTGCGTCGGAAGCGAGTTGTGAACGCTCATCATCACCGCGATCGACGCGTCGACCGTCGCGATCTCCTCGAGCGCGACGAGATATGTGAGCGTGTCGAGTCCGAGCCCGTCGTACTGCTCCGGCAGCAGCATTCCCAGAAAGCCAAGCTCGCCCAGCTTGCCAATCATCGCGGGATCGAATTGCTGCTCCTGATCCCACCGATCGGCATTGGGCGCGATCTCGCGCTCCGCGAAATCGCGGGCGACGCGCTGGATCTCGCGCTGCTCTTCGGTGAGTGGAGTTAAAGCCCAAGCCATGATTGTTATTTGTGGCTGACGGATGGTGCTAGGTGTTAGGTGCTAGGTGTTAGAAGAAATGCGGAGCCGCTAGCACCTAGCACCTAGCACCTAGCACCTAGCACCTACCTCAGTACGCATAGAATCCTCGTTTCGTCTTTCGTCCAAGCCAGCCTGCCGCAACGTATTTCTTGAGCAGTGGGCAAGGGCGATACTTGGGGTCGCCAAGTCCGTCGTGTAGAACCTCGAGAATGGCGACGCATGTATCGAGTCCAATCAGGTCCGCAAGCGCGAGCGGACCCATTGGATGGTTCATCCCCAACTTCATTACGGTGTCGATCGACTCGGCGCTGCCGACGCCTTCCATGAGGCAATACACCGCCTCGTTGATCATCGGCATCAGGACGCGATTCGCGACGAAGCCCGGATAGTCCTGCACTTCAACCGGCGTCTTTCCGACGGCCATGCTCAACTCGAGCACTTTGGTCGTCGTCTCCTGTGAGGTGGCGAGCCCGCGAATGACCTCTACCAGTTGCATGACGGGCACTGGATTCATGAAGTGCATCCCGATCACTAATTCGGGACGCCGCGTACGAGCGGCGATCTCAGTGATTGAGATCGAGCTGGTGTTCGATGCGAGAACAGCGTCGGGACGCGCCTGTCGATCGAGATCACCGAAGATCTTGAACTTGAGATCCCGGTTCTCGGTGACCGCCTCGATCACGAGCGAGGCGTCGGCCACCGCATCGAAAGACGGCGACGTGGTGACGCGACCGAGAATCGAGTCCTTTTCGCCAGGGCTCAGTGAGCCCTTCTTGATCTGTCGATCCAGATTCGAAGCGATTGTCGTACGGCCTT
>DATBBP010000156.1:0-1630 GCA_036270935.1 Gemmatimonadaceae bacterium | reverse complement strand
GCGTCTGGCATTCGCCTCGCCGATCGCAACGAGCGCGTCGGGATTCTGGTATGGGAAGGGGCGCAGCAACATCGCTCGGACGCAACTGAAGATCGTCGCGTTGACGCCGATGCCCATCGCGAGGCAGAGGACGGCGGTGATCGTGAACGCCGGAGCCTTGACCAGCGTGCGAATCGCGAAGCGAATGTCCTGGAGCATGAGCGAGCCGGGAGAGGGGCCGCTCGCTCAGACAGTCAGGTGGTCTGCTTGGTTTGCACTGCCGGAGTCGTGGGCGGCCAGTCTGCGTTCGATTGGCCGTTGGAGGTATCGGCTTTGCGCTCGACGTTTGAGGACTGACGTCGGACATCCGACATCAGACCCTGCGTTGCACGTAGAGCGCCCGATGAAATGTTTGAGCGTCTCCCCATCACGCCTGGTCTGGTGTCTGAGGTCAAATGTCAGTCCCTGATTTCGAGCCCGCAGCCGTACCCACCCTGCGAAGACAGCCCGCAGAATGGCCGCGATGCCCTGGCTACGGATTTCCGCTCTCGAGAATCGATAGATAGTTCCCCGCCGGGTCCTTGAACCACGCGATCTTCGGCCCGCCGGTTCGATGGACGCCTTTGTCGTCTGTCGCGATGTCGCCGTCCTTGAAGACCTCGAACTTCACCCCGCGATCGGCCAGCTGATCCACCGCCCGATCCACGTCGTCAACGGGGAAATTCAAGATGGTGAAGGTCGCCGGCTCGTGGTTCGGCTTTTCGTAGACGAAGACGCGGGTATCGCCGTCCAGGCGAAGCTCGAGCTGGTCCATCGGCGCGTCCGACACGTCGAGCTCGAGCGTGTCGCGATAGAACTTCCTCGCCTCCTCGATGTCGTTCACGGAGAAGCCGGAAAACGGTTTGGCGTGCTTGAACATGGACGCTCCTGGTAACGAGGCGGAAAGGGGAATGCGTGGGCGTCGACGCCGCAATTTCCATACACGTTCCCCGGCATCTACCAGTCGATACTGCAACGGATTTCGCGGAGCCGACCGATTTCCGCGGAACCGGCAGACAGCGACGGACTCTTTGGGATTGCCTCGGAGTCCCCCCGCTCCGGACAACCCTTTCCCTCCACCTGGTGTCTACCCCTAGACACTGGGAGGACGCGCCATGGCGCTGCTCAAGGGGACGCTCGACCCGCTCGTGCTCAAGACGTTGTCCTGGACGCCGATGCACGCGTTCGAGATCACCACGTGGATCGAGGAGCGCTCGGCAGGGCGCGTCGCGGTCGATGACGCCGCGCTGCTCCAGGCGCTGCACCGAATGGAAGAGCGGCGGCTGATCGCCGCCGAATGGGGAGTCACGAAAAACGGGCGCCGCGCGCGCTATTACCGTATCACCCCCGCCGGACGCACGCACCTTCGTGCCGAGTCCGCGCGGCTCGTCGATCACCTCGACGCCGTCGTCTCCATCCTCGGCGCCAAGTCGGCCAAGTAGTTGCGGCGATGCGTTTCGATTTGAGACCAGGCGTGCGCCGCCTCCTCCGCCTCTCACCGAGGACGCGCGCCGCCGCATGGCGCGACGTCGACGACGAGCTCGACGCGCTCGTCGCCAGCCGCGTCGAACACCTTGTCGCCCGCGGGATGTCGCCCGACGAAGCGCGCCGC
>DATBBP010000155.1:0-7062 GCA_036270935.1 Gemmatimonadaceae bacterium | reverse complement strand
CGCCTGTTGAAACCGTCGCCTGACTAGCAGACGCGCTCGTTCGGAGAGCCTAACGACTGGCTTCCGCGTGAGTGACTGCGGGTGGAGCGTCGGAATGCTCGGCGCGAAGAGCAGGCTCAGGCCAAGCGCCAACCCGATGATGGTCGTGGCGACGCCAAGCGCGATGGCAGCGCGACGAATGCGCTGCCATCGACGGCCGGATCTGTCTATGAAAACGGGGGTGCGGTGCGGCATTGGAGAGGAGACACGAATGATAGCAACGTGTGAGGGGCATAGCGGCTCGGGGCCAGCGTCCAGCCCGGAGGCTCTGGCTCCTACCCCTCGAAAGACTTAGACGAACGAGAACGGGGACCTCTTTCGAGGTCCCCGCGATTGTTGATCGACTCGTTACGAAGTCTCTACGCCGCCCAGAATCCGCACAGGGCTCGGCCGTCTGGCGATTCGCGTAGCTTCTCGAACGCCCGCTCCCTGATCTGGCGAATGCGCTCGCGAGTTACTCCCATAAGGGCGCCAATCTTCTCGAGCGTCATCGCCTCTGAGCCCTCCTCGAGGCCATAATAGAGATACAGAATCTTTCGCTCGCGCGGCGAGAGGTACTTCCGGAAAATGCGATCGATGAACTCTCGCATGAGTTTGTAGTCGCAACGATCCTCGATGTCCGCGCCATCCACACCGGCAAAGCGTTCTCCGAGCGTCGATGCCTCGCGATCAGATCTGTCGATAGGGGCATCGAGGGAGACCTCGGTGGCCGACATCTGCTTCGCCGCGCGGACCGTCTCGGGGGTCTCTTCCAGCAGGCGGCTGATCTCTTCTTCCGTAGGATCGCGCTTGAGAACCTGGGCGAGGATGGTCTCGGCGCGGGCGAGACGAATGAGCTGCGAGTTTTGATTGAGGGGAATCCGGACCGACCTGGTTTGCTCGGCGAGAGCCTTGAGAACGGCCTGTCGGACCCACCAGACCGCGTAGGAGATGAACTTGACGCCTTGGTCTGGATCGAACTTCCGCACTGCCTTCAGAAGTCCCTCATTCCCGATGGCGACGAGCTCCGAGAGATCGAGCCCGTGGCCCTGGTACTTCTTCACATAGGAGATGACAAAGCGCAGGTTGGCGGTCACCAGTCGCTCTGCCGCCCGCTCATCGCCTCGCTGGGCGCGCCGCGCAAGGCGTCGCTCTTCCTCAGGGTCGTCGATCAGCGGCAGTTTTTGAATATCCTGCAGGTACTGATCGAACGCGGTGGATGGCGAAGATCGAAAATAGCCTCTGGTGGACCTGGTCTCCGTCACTTGCTCCATACACGCTCCTCACCGAGGGGGTTGGTGGAGCGAGCACCATGGCGGGGCGGCGGCGCCCGTCGCGCGATAGTCTCGCGAGAGGTGGGGCTAGGGGTCAGGGGCGGCTAGGGTAATGGCAGGCTTTCGAGGCGTCAATACTGAATTGTGAGCTTCGTCTCATCGAAATGGCCGCGAATTCCCGTCGTAACGAGTTATCCGCCGGTTTGACGACGAGTTACAGGTTACTTCGTATTGGAGAAGAAAAATTCAGGGCCGCTTCGTCCCAATGACGAAACGGCCCTGATTTGTCGTTACAAAAGCCGGTGGCGGCGTCTCTCTGCCGCTTCAGCCCGCTGGAGGTTGCGGTCCGGAGCCCGGTGGCGGCGGGTCCCGCGGCCTCGTTCGGCTGGTTGCCATCAGGACGCCGATGCCAAGGAGCACGACGATCCCAACGACAATCCAGGTTTGGGGCACGTTGAGCAGGTACGCGCCAAACGCGAGCCCAACGATCAGGATGATGAATCCGATGAGGTATGTCGCGAACGAGGACATAATTAGTAGGTGCGAGATGTTAGGTGCTAGCGCTCGTCTTGTAGCCCCTAGCACCTACCATACCGCCAGCCTCTACCGCCAGCCTTTACTTCGCCGTGCCGGCCTGGACGATCTGCACTTCCGGCCGCGGAAGCAGCATCGCGGTTCCGTGCTGCCGGCCGAAGAGCGTCGCCTGTCGACAGGTCGGAACCCAAACGTCGATGTGTGCTCCGCGGATCTTCCCGCCGGTATCGTCGATCAGGAAGCGGCCCAGGTATTTCTCGCCCGCGTACAGCTCGATATATCGGGACAGTGGGAAGAGCCCTCGATCTGCCGCAACGATGCCTGGGCGCACATAACGTCCGCGTCGCGTGGTCCCGCTCAGGCAGTACGCCGTCACGAGCACGGGCACCGGCTCGCCCGCTCTAATCGGGCGATGCATCGTCTTCGTCCAAGTCTTCGTCGCCGCGAGCACAACGATGCCATCGACCGGGATCGGCTCCAGTGGCGCCACTCGAGGAACAGGCGTCGCGGCCGCGGCTTCGGCAGCGGCTCGAGCATGGACGGCCGCGCGCTGGTCGTCCCGAATGCCAAAAGCGATCACAACGCCGAGGGCAAGTGTAGCGAGCGCCAGGCCCGCGGAGAGCGGACCTAACGAGGCGAGCGTACCGAGTCGGCGCTGCGGGCGCTTGCTCATCGCAGCACCTCGAGCACGATATCGTCGGAGACGGCCGTCCCCCAGCCTCGATCTCCGCCCGACATGGCTCCGATGCGCGTCGGCAATGCGTACTCAACGACACCGCCGCGGGCTTTCTTGTCGTTCCGGGTCGCCGACAGAATCTCATCAGCCGTTTGATTCGCCGGACGCGTCGATGGAAGTCCTGTGCGTTCGATACCCTGCCGAAGCCGATCGCTCGTTCCCGGCTCGGCGATGCCTAGCCGCTCCGCGACGCGACTCTCCAGGACCATACCCACCGCAACCGCTTCACCGTGCAGCATGCGATAGTCGCTGCGCAGCTCAATCGCATGGCCGATGGTGTGTCCGAAGTTGAGCGTCTTTCTAACTCCGCCCTCGCGCTCATCGCGCTTCACCACCTCGGCCTTGATCGACACGCTACGCACGACGACGCGCTCGAGCGCTGCGGCGGCGCTCCGATTGCCGACGACGATTTCGGGCGCGGCGTTGACGACATCATCGAAATACGCTGCATCGGCGATGACGCCGTGCTTGATCGCCTCGGCGAGGCCGGCGCGGAGGTGTTCCGGCGGAAGCGTGCGCAGAACGTCAGGATCCGCGACAACCGCCGCGGGCTGATGGAAGGCGCCCACAAGGTTCTTTCCCGCGGGTGTGTCGACGCCCGTCTTTCCACCAATCGACGCGTCGATCATCGCGAGAAGCGTCGTCGGCACCTGGATGTATGGCACGCCGCGCATGTACGTCGCCGCAACGAAGCCAGCGAGGTCGCCGACGACGCCACCGCCAAGCGCGATGACCGCCGTGTCACGTCCGAACCCATCGGCGAGCATCGAATCCGTGAGTGCGCCCCACGTCGCTCGAGTCTTCTGCTCCTCGCCGGGAGGAAGGGTATAGAGTCGCGTGCGGCCTTCGCCAAGCGCCGCGCGCACTCGCCCGGCGTAGAGTGGAGCAACACTCTCGTCCGAGATGACTGCGTAACGATGCGCACGCGCGCTCCCGGCTGCGACTCGGCCAATTTCGGCAAGCGCGCCGCGCGCGATGAGCACCCGATATGTCGAAACCTCGACCTCGACCGGATCCATGATTAGCGGACGGTCTTAAGACGTTTCCGGTTACGATGATGTGACAGAGATCACCACGTGACGTCGCCGACCCCGGCTCGGCGGTTCGCCACGCGTGCCAGCGTGAAAAGCAGATCTGAGAGGCGATTCAGGTAGATCACGACAAGCCCGGGAATCTCCTCGCTTTCACCGAGCGCGACGACACGGCGCTCGGCACGTCGGCAAACCGTACGGGCGACGTGCAGCGCTCCCGCCTTCGGCGACCCTCCCGGAATGATGAATGACTTGAGCGGCTCGAGCTCACGATCTCCGTCGTCGATGGCGTTCTCGAGGTCCGTGATTCGATCCTCGTCGACTCGGGCTTTCTCGAGGTGCTGCCGCATCTTTTCTCGATCTGGCGTCGCGAGCAGTGCGCCGATGGCGAAGAGGTCGCGCTGGATGGGAACGAGGACCTCGTCGATGCGCGGCATCTGCTCGATAGCTCGTGCAAAGCCGATCGCCGCATTGAGCTCGTCGACGTCGCCATAGGCTTCGACGCGAGGATGGCTCTTGGCGACGCGACCGCCGCCAAACAATCCCGTGTCGCCGGAATCACCGGTACGTGTGTAAATACGCACGGTCGAGGTGCTAGATGTTAGGTGTTAGGTGCTAAGGTGCTAGGTGCTAGGTGCTAGGTGCTAGGTGCTAGGTGCTAGGTGCTAGGTGCTAGGTGCTAGGTGCTTGCGGTGAGAAGTCTAGCACCTAGCACCTAGCACCCAGCACCTAGCCTAGCCTCTAACCCCTAAGCTTTTCTTCCACCAGCTCCGGTTGAGCGCCGACTTCAAATTCGTGAACTCGGTGTCTTCGTCATCAGCCGTTGGCGGCTTGTACGATCCGGGGAGGAGCTGAGCCAGATGCGCCTCGAGCTTGTCTGGGCTCGCAACTTCCTGCTGGGCGAAGACCCATTGGTCGAGGGCTTGGCCGAGAAGCGCGGCAGTGGGTCGGCGCGTTGGGTCCCGCTCGAGGGCCGCGAGGATGATGCGCTCGAGGTCTTCGTCCAGATTAGTGACGAGATCACGGATCGCGGGCAGCGGATCCACTGCGATCTCGGCGAGCGCCTTCGCCGTGATGTCCTCGCGAAAAAGTCGCTCGAGCGCAAGAAGCTCATACAGCACGAGACCGAGCGAAAACACGTCGCTTCGCCCGTCGACGGCGAGACCGGTGAGCTGCTCGGGGCTCATGTAGTGCTTCTTGCCGATACGAATCCCGTCCGATGCGGGATCGATTGAAGTTCGCGCCTTTGCGATTCCGAAATCGGCAAGCTTGATGTGGCCGTCCCAAGTGACCATCACATTCCCGGGTGATACGTCACGATGCACGATGTCGAGACGATGGCCGTCTGGGCCGATAAAGTTGTGCGCGAAGTCGAGCGCGCGGCACACGCGGCTCGCGATGTAGGCAGCGAGCGTCTGGGGCATGGCACGTCCGACGTCGCGATGACGATCGATGATGCTGCGCAGGGTCGGGCCGGGAATGAACTCCATCGCGATGAAGTAGTCACCCGCCACTTCGCCGAGTTGGTAGATCTGCACGATGTTGCCGTGCAGCAGGTTCGCCGAGAGCTTGGCTTCGTCTATGAAGAGCTGGAGGAACTCCGGCCGCTGCGCGTAGTGCGGATGGATCACCTTCAGCGCGATGCGCTTCGAGAAACCTGATGGTCCGAGCTGCTGCGCCTCGTAGACCGTCGCCATGCCGCCTTCGGCAACCTTGTTGACGAGCTTAAAGGTTCCGTGATAGTCGAGGTGGCGGTTCGGGTCAATCATGAGGGCAGAGCACGATGCGTTGAGCGTGGAGGCGGGAAGGGCGGCTTGTATCAGCCAGTGCGGGCGGCGAACGTTACCGGATGGCTCAGGAGACCAAAGACATTACGATCATCGGCGGAGGGCCCACGGGACTCTTCGCTCTTTTTTACGCGGGTATGCGCGGCGTGTCGGCTCAGATCATCGACGCGCTCCCGGAAGCCGGCGGCCAGCTCACCGCGTTGTATCCCGAGAAGTACATCTTCGACGTCGCCGGCATCCCGCAGGTGCTCGCGAAAGACTTGGTAAAATCGCTCGTCGAACAGGCGGGGCGCTTCCAGCAGCCGATCCACCTCACGCAGCGCGTGACCGGTCTAGAGCAGGACGGAAATCAGTACGTGCTCGTCACGGAAACAGATCAGTTTCCAACGCGTGCGATCATCGTCGCAGCGGGGATCGGTGCTTTTTCGCCGCGGCGCTTGCCCCAACGGTGTGCGGACCCGTGGTACGGGCGCGGGATCTACGACGTTGTGACCGACCCGGAAGTGTTCCGTGATCAGCGAGTGCTGATCATTGGCGGTGGTGACTCGGCCTTCGATTGGGGGACGCAGCTCCTGAGCCGTGCCTCACGAGTCACACTGGCACACCGGAGCGATCGGTTTCGCGCGCATGACGCGACGGTGGCCGAGTATCGATCGGCGGTGGAATCGGGACGTGCCGATCTATACACGTTCCACGAGCTTCACGACATCGAGTGCAGAAATGGCGGCGACCACTTCTCCCATGTCGTACTGCGCGACATCAAGGCGAAGTCGACGCGCGATCTGCAAATCGATGTCGTGCTGCCGATGCTCGGGTTCGTGAGCGACATGGGTGCGATTGGAGACTGGGCCCTAACGATCGAGAAGGACGAGATCGTGGTGAACAGCCAGATGGAGACGGGCCGGCCGGGCATCTACGCCGCGGGCGATGTGACGACCTATCCAGGAAAGCTGAAGCTCATCGCCACGGGCTTCGGTGAGGCCGCGACGGCGGTGAATCAAGCCGTGCACTGGATCTATCCCGATAAGAAGGTGGCGCCGGGGCACTCGTCGAACATGGGAATCTTCGGGCAGAAAGACGATTGAAAGTCTCATGTCGGTTCCGGAGTGCCGCCGCAAACCGCTGGCGAGACGCTCTAACGAGGCGTGTATCGATAGTCGCAGCGTAAGGCGCCAAACGAGAATGTGACGCGGGAGGCTGGACCTTCGTGAGGCAGGGAAGCAAGTTCTGGCGCTACCAGAGCGAACTGCAACTCGCCATCGCGCAGCCCTGTCCTCGCCCATGCAGTCGACAAACAGCCGCAAGCTGCTGATCCTGCTGATCGCGGTCGTCATATGTACTCTCGAGGGTGCCTCCTATATCGGCCTCTGGTTGATGGCTCGTGTCACCGGTGTGCGCGCGCCGCGCATCAGCACTGTGCTGGCCGACCAGACGAAGCAGGTGAACGACTACCTACAAGGACGTCACGGGCGCGACGAAATCGATTCGTTGCTCGGCTGGCACTATCGAGCTGGTTACGCGCACGGCGGGGATGTAATCAACGCTCAGCAGTTGCGCAGTCTGCGCGTGTACAGCCAAGCGGCGCGACCGGCCGTCCTGCGGACCGCCGTGTTCGGCGACTCATTCGTGTACGGAAGCGAGGTCGATACCAAGGACGCCTGGCCATCGATAGCGGAGGGCAC
>DATBBP010000154.1:0-5462 GCA_036270935.1 Gemmatimonadaceae bacterium | reverse complement strand
GCTCCGCGGCGCGGGGAGTGACGGCGAAGTGGTATCCGCCGCGGGCGCGATGACGCTGGGACTCGAGCGCCGATTTCCGCTCGACGGCTCCGTCGCGAAAGAGGCGCTCGAGAGTCGCGGCGTCGTTTCGGTCGAGAATTTCACCGCGTCACAGCGTCCGCTCGCGCGGATCGTCCCGGAGCTGCGCCTCGGTCCGATGCTGGCGGCTCCATTGATCGCGCACGATCGCTTGTTAGGCATACTGACGGTCGTTCGTGGCGAGCGCGCTGCGGCGTTCTCGGCTGTCGAAGCGCAGCGTCTCCGCGTCATTGCCGACCACGCTGCGCTGGCGATGTGGAAAGCAGAACTGCTCGAGCAGTCGCGCGCCGCCGATCGCGCGAAGGGTCGCTTCCTCGCGACGATTTCTCATGAGCTGCGGACGCCGCTCACGGCGCTCACGGGATACGAAGAGCTATTGGCGGACGAAGTCATGGGCCCGCTCACCGAGTCGCAAACCGACGTGCTCGACCGAATGCGCTCAGTGACGCATCACCTCACGGTGATGATCGAAGAGGTGCTGGCGTTCTCGAGCATCGAGGCGGGGCGCGAAGTTGTGAGGCCGACGGAGTTCCTCGCGGAAGATCTCGTTCGTGCGGCAGGGGCGATCGTCGAGCCGCTTGCGAGACAGAAGCTTCTGCGCCTGGTGTGCGACTTGCCCGGCGACCCCATCCGCCTCACGAGCGATATCGACAAAGTGCGGCAGATCATCGTCAATCTCGCGGGCAACGCGGTCAAGTTTACCGACGAAGGCGAAGTTCGCATCGTGCTCAGCGAGGTTCACTCGTCAGGCGAGGCCGAAGGCGAGGAGCACCGCGAAGTGCGCTTCGCCGTTGTGGACACAGGCTCCGGCATCGCGCCGGAGGATGCGCGTCGACTCTTCCGACCGTTCTCACAGGTGGACGCGGGACTGACCCGTCGTCACGGTGGCACCGGCCTCGGTCTCTACATCTCGCAGCGGCTCGCCCACCTGCTTGGCGGGCGCATCGACGTCCAATCCGAGCTCGGTGTTGGATCGACCTTCACGTTGGCGATTCCGGCGGACTAAGCTCCTCGCCCGGTCAAAAGCAGATTCCTCGCTTCGCTCGGAATGACAAGACCGGTCAGCTGAGAAGCGCAGCGACGAAGGATCCGCTCTGAGCGGTCATCGGAGCTTGGCGACTAGATTTCGCGAAACGCCCGTCTCCTGTCCCATGAGCAATTTACCAGTCACAAACGCATTCAACGACGCGTACATCGCCGAGATGTACGATACGTATCGCCGCGATCCAGCCTCGGTCGAGGAATCGTGGCGTCAATTCTTTCGATTTGCCGAGTCACTCGCCGGCACCACCGGGAGGAGCGTCATCGACGAGTCGCTCCTTCGCAAAGTTGCTGGCGCCGCCGCATTGATCGGCGCCATTCAGCGCTACGGTCACCTCGCCGTTCAGCTCGATCCGCTAGGCTCACCGCCGCTCGGCGCCGCTGAGCTCAAGCCTGAGTTTCACGGCATAACCGAGTCCGATCTCGCCGAGATTCCGGCAACGGCGCTCGCCGACGCGCATACGAGTACCCAGCTAACGGGCACTGCCGCCGACGTCGTGCAGCACCTGCGCGACCTGTACTGTGGCACGATCGGATTCGAGTTCGATCATCTCGAGGAAGAAGCGGAGCGCGATTGGTTCCGTCGCGCGATCGAAGAGCGTCAGGTGACGGCGCCGCTGGACGCCGATGAGAAGCGTGGTGTCCTCCACCGCCTCACCGAAGTGGACGGCTTCGAGCGCTTTCTCGGACTCGCGTTCGTGAACGTGAAGAGGTTCTCGATCGAGGGAGTCGACGCGCTCGTGCCGATGATCGACGAGGCGATTGATCGGGGAGCGCATGCAGGAGCGCGTTCGGTCGTCGTTGGCATGGCGCACCGCGGCCGGCTCAATGTGCTGACGCACATTCTCAACAAGCCGGTGCAGTCGCTCTTCGAGGAGTTCCTCGGCCATCATGGGGATACGAACTCCGCAAGCGGCAGCGGCGACGTGAAGTACCACCTCGGCTATCGCAGCGAGCGCCATATCGAGGATGTGGGGACGGTAGAGCTGGAGCTCGCGCCGAATCCCAGTCACCTCGAGTTCGTGAACCCTGTGCTCCAGGGCGCGGCGCGCGCGAAACAGCGCGTCGAAGGTGGAGCGCCCGGCGAGCGCGATGAATCCAGGGTGCTACCGATTCTCGTTCACGGGGACGCAGCGTTCCCGGGTGAGGGCGTCGTTGCGGAAACGCTCAACCTGGCGATGCTCGAGGGATATCGCGTCGGCGGGACGCTCCATGTCATCGCCAACAATCAGGTGGGCTTCACGACCGATCCTCCGCAAAGCCGCTCGACGTACTATGCGAGCGACCTGGCGAAGGGATTCGAGATTCCCGTCGTTCACGTCAACGCGGACGACGCGGAGGCGTGCATTCAGGCGGTTCGCCTCGCCATCGCATACCGCCAGCGCTTTCATAAGGATTTCCTCATCGACGTCGTCGGTTATCGGCGGCACGGCCATAACGAGGCGGATCAGCCGAGCTTCACGCAGCCGAAGCTCTATGAGCTGATCAAGACGCATCCGTCGCCTCGTGAGGTATGGGGCGCGCGGCTCGTCCGAGAGCGTGTTGTATCGGAAGACGACGTGCAGGCGATGGATCGTGAAGTCAGCGATCAGCTCGAGCACATCTTCGCGGAGACGAAGAACGCTGACACAGATGAATATCCAGCGGTTCGCCCTCCGGAGCCGAAGGTCGTCGAAGCAAAGGACACGGCGGTGCGCGCGGAACAACTCGTCGCGCTGAATGAGCAGCTGTTAATCTGGCCGTCGACATTCAAGCTGCACCCGACACTCCAGCGCACGCTGCCGCGCCGTCGCGACGCCATTCACAACGGCGGCATCGATTGGGGCCACGGCGAAGCGCTCGCCTTTGCGTCACTCCTCGCCGATGGCTTCAACGTACGGCTCACCGGCCAGGACACCGAGCGCGGAACGTTCTCGCATCGTCAGGCAGTGCTCCATGACGCGAATACCGGTGAGCGCTACACACCGCTCACCAAGCTGCCGCAGGCCCGCGGAACGTTCGAGATCTACAATAGCCCACTCTCGGAGACCGCGGTGATGGCCTTCGAGTACGGCTTCAGCACGGCTGCGCCTGACGACCTGGTACTCTGGGAAGCGCAGTTCGGCGATTTCGCGAACGTCGCGCAGCCGATCGTCGACCAGTTTCTTGCCGCGGACCGAGCGAAGTGGGGGAAGGATTCGGGAATCGTGCTCCTGCTGCCGCACGGATACGAGGGCCAGGGTCCTGAGCATTCGAGCGCTCGACTCGAGCGCTATCTCCAACTGTGCGCTGAGAACAATCTCATCGTCGCGTACCCGTCGAGCCCGGCGCAGTACTTCCATATATTGCGTCGCCAGGCGGTCCGCACGACCAAGCGACCACTGATCTTGATGCAGCCGAAGTCCTTGCTGCGTCTACCGGCGGCAGCGTCGAAGCTCGAGGAGCTATCGACGGGAAGCTTTCGGCCGATAATCGACGATCCGACGGCCGACCGTCGCCGCGACGAAGTCCGGCGCCTGGTGCTCTGCACCGGCAAGATCTACTACGACCTCATCGAGAAGGAACGGCCGTCTGGAATAGCGATCATTCGCATCGAGGAGCTGTACCCATGGCCGCAAGGCGTGGCTCGGATCCTCGATCAATATCCCAATGTCGAAGAGGTCGTCTGGGTGCAGGAAGAGCCGAAGAATATGGGCGCGTGGACCTACGTCTCGCCTCGGCTGCGCGCGGACATTGGCACCGTTCTGCCATTGCGGTATATCGGACGCCCCGAGCGGGCGGCGCCGGCGGAGGGATACATCAACTCTCACGCACAAGAACAGGCACGGATTGTCGCCGAGGTGCTCGCGGTACCGGTACCTTCGGGGCGGAGGAAGGCAGCCGCGGCTCGCTGAGGAGTGTCGAGTCGCGAGTGATCACTGGCGAGTGAATTGGATTGGCCGGCGAGATCGCTCGCCGGCCTTGCTTCTATCTCGACACTCTTGACTCGCCACTCGACACTTCCAGACCTCGCCTCGGTGCGAGATCCCTGACAGTTTCCCTCTCCAGCGCGCCTGTGATCCCTGGCGCGTGCTCATACTTTTCGACGCATGATTCGACGCAGGCTCATCGCAGCGCTGGCCGCCGCTGTCGTCCTTTCGTCTCGCGCCGCGGCTCAGCAAGGGAGTATCGCCGAACTCGGTGAGCTCATTCGCGGGCTCGGCGTGAACACGCGAGTCCTCGTCATCGCCGCGCATCCCGACGACGAGGATACACAGCTCATTACCTGGCTCGCGCGAGGCCGCCAGATCGAGACGGCGTATCTGTCGCTCACTCGTGGCGACGGTGGCCAGAATCTTATCGGCAACGAGCTCGGTGAAGCCCTCGGCGCAATTCGTACCGAGGAGCTTCTCGCGGCTCGTGGCATCGACGGCGCACACCAGTACTTCACGCGCGCGTACGATTTCGGCTTCTCGAAGAGCGCCGACGAAACGTACAAGCACTGGCCGAAGGATTCGATCCTGCGCGACGTCGTGAGCGTCGTGCGCGATTTCCGGCCGCACGTAATCGTCGCGGTGTTCAGCGGCACTCCGCGCGACGGCCATGGTCATCACCAGGTGTCGGGGCTACTCGCGCGCGAAGCGTTCGATCTTGCGGGTGACAGTGTTCGGATGCCGAGGAGCGTCACTCACGGACGAGCGCCGTGGACTCCGCTCAAGTTCTATCGATCGTCGCGCTTCGGCGGCGAGTCCACCTATCGGTTCGACGTTGGTGAGTACTCACCGCTTCGTGAGGCATCGTACGCCGAAATCGCCGCTGACAGCCGTTCGCAACACAAGTCCCAGGCGTTCGGGACACTGCATCGAAAGGGCGTGATCATGGACGGTGTGCGCCTCGAGGTGACGCGCGTTGGTCAGGTCACGGCGGGAATGACGGAGACGTCGTTGTTCGATGGCATCGACACGACGTGGAGACGCATCGAGCACGAAGCAAAGAATTCGTCAGCGATCGACTCCATACCGGCGGCCCTCGCGGCGGCTCGGCGTGCGTTCGATCCCTACGCTCCGGAAAAGGCGCTCGAGCCGCTCGGACGCGTTAGGCAGCTCGTAACGGCTGCGGCCAACAGGAAAGATGAAGACGTGGAGGCCGTGCTGACCGAGCTCGAACGCCGAGTCGATCGGGCGATCGTGCTGGCGTCGGGTGTGGGGATCGAGGCGCTCGCCGTTCATGAGACATGGGCGGCAGAGGAGCCGGTCCGCGTTGCGGCGAACCTGTTCAACCGGAGCCGTACGCTGCAGCTCAATGCAGGCGTCTCGTTCGACGGGCGCACGATGTCGGTGCGGAACGCGCGAGCGCTGGGCCCGCTCACGAGCACTCAGTTAGGC
>DATBBP010000153.1:0-4229 GCA_036270935.1 Gemmatimonadaceae bacterium | reverse complement strand
AGGGTCTTGAGGAGCACACCCTCGCGCAGCCGTTCGCGCCGCGTCGCCGCAACGGCGCTGAACAACACCGGGATGCCTAACGCGAGGCTGACCAGAGCCATGAACCGAATCGCCATCGTCACCTTACCGAGCACGTCCATGACGGTCCGTTGCACGAGCGACAGGTCGATGGTCGAGACGTTCGGATAAGCGCGCACGACGCCTCGTTGCACGCGGGCAACGGCACTAGCTCCAGGAACTTGCGACAGAATGACGAATTGATGCGGCGCATTCCGCAGCGCGCGCGTTTGAAACACAGCAAAGAAGTTCGGCTCGAAGCGGGCCCAGTTCACTTCGCGGAAGCTCGTCACGCGCGTCGGGACTTGCACGCCCTGCACGTTCCAGGTAACGGTGTCGCCGATACGGAGCCGGAGCTCGCGCGCCACGCCAACCTCGATAGAAACTTCAGGAAGCGTTGTGGAGTCCGTCGTCGGCGTGAACCATTTTCCTTCGACAATTCGTTCCGACGGCATGCGGTCGTCGCGATACGTCGAACGATACTCGCGGCGCAACGGCCACGCGGATCTTCGCTCGCGGCGGCCCCCAGCGTTCGCCGTCGCGACCGTATCACCCATGAGCTGGGCCGACGTGTGTCCGTTGATCGCGGCGATGCGCATCGTGACCAGCGGGACCTGCTGTACAACACCAAAACCGTTCGCGCTGATGATAGAATCGATACCTGTCTCCTGATCCTGCTGGACATCGAAGAAGACGAGATTCGCGCGGGCCTGCGTCAGCTTCACATCGAGCGCTGTGAGCAAACTGTGATGCACCTGATAGAGAGTGCTCATCAGAAACACGCCGAAGCCTAACGACAGGACGACGGCACGCGTCTGATTTCCGGGACGATACAAGCTCGCGATGCCTTGACGCAGCACGAATGGCCACCGAGGGCGCACGAGGCGTCGCGCGAGTGAGGAAAAAACCACCGCTGTCCCAAACAGTGCGCCAACGGCGAGCATGATCGCCACGCTGAATCCGATGCCTCGGCGGACGTTGCCGGCTCGCGTCACCGCCAGCAGCACGATGCTGCCGACGATGGCCAACGAGACAACCGCGCCCAGTGGGTCGAGACGCCGGAGGCGCAGCACCACCGCGTCGGCCTCGCGGCGCAGCGCCTGAAGCGGTGAGATGCGCCGGAGCGCTATCAATGGGCGCAGCGCGAAGACCAGCGCGACCCACACGCCGACGACGAGTCCGAGCCCAATCGAAGCCGGTGCGAGGTGCACCGACACATCGACCGGGAGGAAATCCTGCAAGCCGAGCGGGAGAAGCAGCTGGAAGGCAATACCAAGCACGCCACCGAGCATCGCGCCGAGCAGTCCCATCAGCGCCGCCTGCACGACATAGATCGCGAGCACTTGCCAGCTGGTCGCGCCAAGACAGCGCAGCACGGCGACGGTGTCGATCTTTCGCATGACGAAGGCGTGCACGCCGCTCGCCACGCCGATGCCTCCGAGCAGGAGCGCAACGAGTCCGACGACGCCGAGAAAATCGCGGAGCTGATCGATCGCCTGCGTGAGATTGATCTCGGTATCCTTCACCGTGCGAACGCGCGCGCGCTCGCCAGTGATCGCTTTGCGGAGGCTCGCCGCGAACTTCGTCTGGTCGCCGCCGTTAGGCAGGCGGAACAGCGTCTCATAATCCGCTCGGCTGCCGAACACCAGCAGTCGCGTCTTCTCGAGGTAGCGCTCGGGGATGTACACACGCGGCCCGATAGTCGCGCTGATGCCCACTTCGCCAGGCACGCTCTTGAGCGTTCCGGTGATGACGAAACGCTCCAGGCCTAACGTCACCGTGTCGCCGATGCGGGCGTCGAGCGAGACGAGGAGCGCCGGATCGACCACGACATTCGGCGCATGTTGCAGCGCCGGCCACGCCGAGTCGGGGTCGCTCGTGATCTTGCCATAGAACGGATAGTCCGTGCTCACCGCACGAACTTGCACCAAACGCGTTCCACCGGAGCGCGGCACGAGGGCCATCGACGCGAAGTTCGTCGACTGCGCTTCGGCGATCCCATTCGATTTGAGGGGATCGAGAACGTGCAGGACCTTCGGCGTGTACCGCTCGCCCGACGTGAGCGAGGCATCTCCGCCGAGGAGCGCCCGCGATTGATCGCGGACGGAATCGGTGACGTTGGCGGCGAACGAGTCGATCGCGACGAGCGCGGCGACACCTAACGAAATGGACGACATGTACAGTAGCAGCCGGCGCCGCGCGGTCCGCGATTCGCGCCACGCCAGACTCAATAGCCGCGCGCCCCGCGCCCCGCGTCCCGCACCCCGCATCCCGCTCCCCGCCGTCATGCCGCCTGCTCCGCGGCGCTGTCGGATACCACGCGGCCATCGCTGAGGCGAATGATGCGTTGCGCTCGGCCCGCGAGCGCCGCGTCGTGTGTCACGAGAACAACCGTCGAATTCGATTCCCGGTTGAGCGACTCGAGCAGCTCGACGATGCGGCCGCCGGTGTCACTGTCGAGATTTCCCGTTGGCTCGTCGGCGAACAGAATGCGCGGCGCATTCGAGAACGCTCGCGCGATCGCGACGCGCTGTTGCTCGCCGCCCGAGAGCTGCGTCGGAAAATGGTGCAAGCGATCGCCCAGGCCGACGCGTCGCAGGAGCTCGCGAGCGCGAATGTCGGCACCGGAATCGCCGCGGAGCTCGAGCGGAACCTGCACGTTCTCCAGCGCCGTCAGCGTCTGGATCAATTGAAAGCTCTGAAAGACGAAACCAACTTTCTCGCCACGCAGTCGAGCGCGGGCGTCCTCGTCCATCGCCGAGAAATCGTCGTCGTCGAGGAGCACGGTGCCGCTCGTTGGGGTATCTAAACCAGCCAGAAGCCCGAGCAGCGTCGTTTTTCCGCTACCCGACGGACCGACGATTGCCACGAACGCGCCCTGTGCCAAGCTGAAGTTCACGTCGCTGAGAACGGTGAGCTCGTGCTCGCCGCTGCGATATTGTTTTGTGAGGTGACGAGCAACGAGCATGAGAATGATGAAACTGGTTGGCCCCTGGACGACGTCGCTGATCGTCTTCACGTCAATGGCGGTCGCGGGTTGCAAGAACACGAATGGTGACGCCAGTGCCGCGCTCGCCGATACGGTAGCGAAAGCTAGCACGTCGCATCGTCCCAACTCTGTACGCGGGGCGACGGCCGGTGTTGCAACACCGCCTGGCACGCGCACGGTGCTCTTCATCGGTACGAGTCTCACAGCGGGACTCGGCCTCGAGCCTGACAGCGCGTACCCGCAGCTGATCCTGGAGAAGATCGAGTCAGCGCATCTGCCGTTCGATGTCGTGAACGCAGGTCTCAGCGGCGAGACGACGGCTGGACTGCTACGAAGGTTGGACTGGCTCCTTCGCGGGAACTTCGACGTCGCGCTCGTCGAGAGCGGAGCGAACGACGGTCTGCGCGGGACGCCAGTCGCAACCGTCCGCGAGAATTTGAGGGAGATTCTCTCGAAGATTCGGACGGCGCGACCCTCTGCTCGGGTGATGCTCGTGCAAATGGAGGCACCGCCGAACATGGGTCAGGAGTACACAACGGCCTTTCACGCCCTCTTCGGCGAGGTTGCACGCGAAACGGGCGCGACGCTCGTGCCCTTTTTGCTCCAAGGCGTAGCGGGGGACCGCAGCCTGAATCAGGCTGACGGCATCCATCCCAACCAGCGCGGCGAGCACATCGTTGCGGACAATGTGTGGCGGAGTCTGGAGCCGGTGCTGCGAGGTGGACGGTAGACGGTGGACGGTGGACCGTCTACCGTCTACGGTCTACCGTCTACGGTCTACCGTCTACCGTCCACCGTCCACGGTCCACCCCTAGTCCGTAAGCCTCTAGCTGTCTAGCTTTTAAGGCTGCTTTCTGTAGTCGCAAACTTTCAGATCGAGTTCATCCGTATGGCAATTCCGGCAACACAGATCCGACGCGGCATGGTGATCGTCTTCGAGGGCGATCCGGTTCGCGTGCTCGAGTTCCGGCATCACACGCCGGGCAATCTTCGCGCGATGGTCCAGGCGAAGCTCAAGAATCTCCGCAGCGGCTCGTCGTTCGAGCATCGCTTCCGCGCGGCCGACTCGATCGAGCCTGCGTCGATGGAGACGCACGAGTTGGAGTACATGTATGACGCGGCTGGGACGTACCACTTCATGAACACCGAGAGCTACGACCAGCTCGAGATGGACGAGGAAACG
>DATBBP010000152.1:0-8709 GCA_036270935.1 Gemmatimonadaceae bacterium | reverse complement strand
ATCATGTGGACGATGAGCGTTTGCGTAAGTAGGGATTCGATGAACCAGCCCGATTGAAAGAGCGCTTGATGGCCCGGGGTAGTCGCACCGAAGACAGACCACATGACGATGAACGTCACGATGTCGAACACGGAGCTCGTCGGCCCGACAAAGATCATGAATCGTCCAATGTCGTCCGCGCGCCATTGCCTCGGCTTCGTGAGATAGACCGGGTCCATGTTGTCCCACGGAATCGACGTCTGCGAGAAGTCGTACAACAGATTCAACGTCAGTAGCTGGATCGGCAGCATCGGCAGGAACGGCAGGAACGCACTCGCGACGAGAACGCTGAACACGTTCCCGAAGTTCGAGCTCGCGGTCATCTTGATGTACTTGATCGTGTTGCCAAAGGTCTTCCGTCCCTCGATGACCCCCTCCTCGAGCACCATCAAGCTCTTCTCGAGGAGAATGATGTCGGCCGACTCCTTGGCGATGTCTACCGCCGAATCGACCGATACGCCGACATCCGCTTCGCGCAGCGCTCCCGCGTCGTTGATGCCGTCGCCGAGGAAGCCCACGGTGTGGCCGCGCGCCTTGAGCGCGCGCACGATGCGCACTTTGTCGTCGGGCGTGAGCCGGGCGAATACCGTCCCACGGTCTGCAATCTCGCCCAGCGGGGCATCCTCGAGTCCTTGGATCTCGCCGCCGACCACGATGTGATCGATGTCGAGCCCCACGTCGCGACAGACTTTGCGCGCAACGAGATCGTTGTCGCCGGTCAGGATCTTCACGCGGACGCCGTGCTGCGCCAAAGCGCGGATTGCGGGCGCTGCGCTCTCCTTCGGTGGATCGAGGAAGCCGATAAAGCCCGCGAGCACGAGATCCGATTCGTCGGCGACGCTGTACGCGCCGTGATTGCGGTCAAAGTCCCGATAGCAGACTGCGACAACGCGAAATCCATCCTCGTTCATTTCCGCCACGAGCTCGCGCGCGTCCTCGAGCAGCCCCGCATCCAGTGGCACAACCTTCCGCCGACGGTCCGCGCTCCACTCGACAACTGTTGGATCCTCGTCGCGTACCAAGCGACAGACTGAAAGAATTTCCTCGACCGCGCCCTTGCAGATGAGCTGATGCTCACGATGCTGGTAGTCGACGACGACCGACATGCGTCGCCGAGTGAAGTCGAATGGAATTTCGTCCACCTTCGTATAGGCCCGATCGATCGCGAGCTCCATTCTGAGCTCCGCGTGCTCGAGCACGGCGACGTCCAGCAAATTCTTGAGCCCCGTTTGATAGAAGCTGTTGATGTACGTGAGTCCGAGCACCCAGTCGTCATCTTCTCCAACGACGTTGACGTGGCGCTCGAGCACGATCTTGTCCTGTGTCAGCGTACCCGTCTTGTCGGTGCAGAGCACGTCCATCGCGCCGAAGTTCTGGATCGAATTCAATCGCTTGACGATCGTCTTGCGCCTGGACATCGCCACCGCGCCCTTGGCGAGGTTCGTGGTGACGATCATCGGCAGCATCTCCGGCGTTAGGCCAACGGCGATCGCGAGCCCGAACAGAAACGCCTCGAGCCAGTCGCCCTTGCTCAGCCCATTGATCACGAAGACAACCGGCACCATCACGGCGATGAACCTGATGAAGAGCCAGCTCACCCTGTTCACGCCGACGTCGAATGCAGTCGTGGCGCGTTGCCCAACCAGTCCCGTCGCCATGGCGCCGAAGGACGTGCGGCCGCCGGTCGCGATCACGACTGCCGTCGCTGATCCGCTAATGACGTTGGTGCCCATGAGGCACAGCGTCGGAATCTCCGTGATCGCCGCCGTCGCGGCGGTCGTCTCGACGCGATCCGATTTCTCCACGGGGAGCGCTTCGCCGGTGAGCGCGGACTGGCTCACGAACAGATCCTTCGCTGACAGGAGACGTACATCGGCCGGCACCATGTCCCCGGCGGACAGGTATACGATGTCGCCGGGTACGAGCGCATCCATCGGGATCTCGCGACGCCGTGCTGCCGGCGTCAGCTCCGGCGAGTATTCGTCATCCGCGCGTTCGACCGTCGCGCTCGTGCGCACGAGCTTGCGCAACGCTTCCGCGGACTGCGTCGACCGAAATTCCTGAATGAAGCGCAGCACCGTACTCACTACGACCATCAGTCCAATGACGATGACCGCTTCCTCGTCTCCCGTGAATCCGGAGACGACGGCGAGCGTCGTGAGTAGCAGATTGAACGGGTTGGCGAATGCGTGACCGAGCTGCGCGTACCATGCGGGTGGTTTCTCGTGCGCAACTTCGTTGCGGCCGAACTCGGCGCAGCGGCGAGCGGCTTCGTCGTCGCTCAGCCCGAGTGGGTGCGAATCGAGCTCGCGCAGAACAGTGTCCGCGTCCGCGCACGCGAGCCGCCGAACGGCATCAGTTGGCGCTGGGGCAGTGTGACGGCGATCGGTCGCGACCGGCGCGACTGTACCTAACAAGAACATGATTCCACTCGTTCAAGTTTTGGCACCGCGAGCCGTCAGAGAGGCCTGCCGCGCAGGTCTTCTCAGCCACGTTAGGCAAACCCTTGATCGGGAGTGCCTGTTCTACCACGAACAGCCTCTTTCGATGCCGCCGGGCAGTGGCGTATGTGTGTCGCGGGAGCCTCGCCTACCGAGACCTTTGTGTGCTGACTTCTGATGCTCCGTGAGCTGCAACGCGAAGGGTAGGCGGCCATGCACGACCGGTCAACCGAAAGGTTTCTTAACGCTAACGCGCGGTCTTCGGCGTTTCGACGATGTTGAATCGATAACCGACGCCTGGCTCGGTAACGATGTATCGAGGCCTAACGACATCGTCCTCGATCTTGCGCCGGAGGTGCGCTACCTGAACGCGCAGATACTGCTGCGCGTCCCCGTAAGTGCGGCCGCTCCACACCTGATGGAAGAGCTGTTGGTGCGTCAGCGTTCGGCCCGCCTGCGTCGCGAGCGCGCGGAGGACCTCCCATTCCGTTCGCGTGAGGTGCACGTAATCGCCTCGCACCGTCACCGTGCGTCCCACGAGATCGATTATCAGCTCTCCCGACTCGATGCGCGTGTCGGCGTCGGCGGTCTCGCTGCGCGCCGCGCGACGAAGCAACGCGCGGACGCGCGCTTGAAGCTCCGTCGTGCTGAAGGGCTTTGTGACATAGTCGTCGGCGCCGGCATCGAGCAGCGCGACTTTTTCCGTGTCCGAGTGGCGCGCGGACAGCACGAGAATCGGCGCGCGCGTCCACTGGCGTAGCGCTCGACAAACAGCTTCGCCGGACATATCGGGAAGACCGAGATCGAGGATGATCAGTTGCGGTCTCTCCGAGGCAGCCGCATCCAGCCCGCTCGAGCCTTCCTTTGCCTCGATGATGCGCGTCGACGGACTTTGCAGCGCGGATCGCACAATGCGTCGAATCTGCGGCTCGTCATCGATGACGAGCACGGTGAGTGGTGTCGCGGATGGAGCAGCGATCGATTCGGACGATGGCACAATGCTCTGGTCGCTCGAGGCTGCGAGAACGTTAATGCGACTCCCGCCACGACACCTATTCTTGACAGTCGCGCCCGCAGACCGCAGTTCTCAAGACGGGTCCTGACGACATCCCAGGGAAAGGAGCGTGCTCCATGCGACGTTCCACGACGGTTGTCGAAGGTGCAGTTGGCGGCATGCTTGCCGGTGCAGTGGTCGCCGCGTGGTTCTTTGCGCTCGACCTCGTGACGGGTCAGCCATTCAACACGCCACGAGTACTCGCGGCCGCGGTACTCGGTCACGAGCCGACGCTGGCGACAGCGCGCATCGTCGCGATCTACACGTTGCTGCACCTCGGCGTGTTCGCGTCACTCGGAATCGTTGGAGCGTGGTTGATGCGCGCCACTGGCGAAGCACCGCGGCTTCTAACCGGTGCATTGTTCGGTGTGGGCGCATTGAGCGCGACCCATTACGGCGGGCTGCTTCTGGTCGGAGTGCCCGTGCTCACGCTACTCCCGCCCGTGCATGTTCTCGCGGCAAATCTCGTGGGTGGGATTGCGATGATGCTCTACTTGCATCAGGCGACGCGAGACCCAATGCCGTTCGGGCCTGCGATGCTCAAGCAGCATCCGATCGTAGCTAACGGCCTGCTCACAGGCACGATCGGCGCTGCCGCGATCGCACTCTGGTTCCTCGTCATCGACGCGCTGTCCGGACGGCCGTTCTTCACGCCAGCCGCGTTAGGCTCGGCGATTCTGCTTGGAGCTCAGTCGCCTGCTGACGTCCACCTGACGGCCGGCATCGTGGGCGCGTACACATTCATTCACCTGTTGGCGTTTTTCGCCGTTGGTATTGGCGTCCAATGGATCGCGCGCCAGCTCGAGCGCTTTCCCGCTTTCTGGCTCATTGCCGTGCTTGCCGTAATCGTGCTCGACGTGCTGTTCGTCGGCGTAGTTGGCAGCCTGGCGCTCTGGGTCCTGGGTGCCGTTGGACTCTGGGCCGTGGTGACGGGCAACCTATTGTCCGTGGCCGCGATGGGCTATTGGGTCTGGCGTGAGCGTCCCGAGCTTCGGTCTCAATTCGCGCACGTTCCGGAGGGCACGCATGCCTGATTGTCGCGGTGAATGAGTGACGGTCACAACATAAAAAAATCGTGAAAAAGGCATGGTCGTACTGTCCACGGTGCGGCGGATGCGCGTCGTTCATACGCACCCACCGCGCACTGCCGCACCGTCGGAATGCCCACCGCAATCAAACGTGTAAAGAACTTGCTCGTCGGCCGACCGTTGCCGAGCGAGCGACTCGAGCACGAACGACTCAGTAAGAAGACCGCGCTCGCCGTTCTTTCCTCGGACGCGATCTCGTCCGTCGCATACGCCACCGATCAGATCCTTTTCGTCGTCGGCGGGGCGCTCGGTCTCGCCGCGATCAACTACGTCCTTCCGATCTCGGCGGTCATCGTTGGGCTGCTGGTGCTCGTCGCGCTTTCGTACCGGCAGACGATCTTCGCCTATCCCGGCGGTGGCGGATCGTACACGGTCGCCAAGGACAATCTCGGTGTCGCCACCGGCCTCGTTGCCGCCGCGGCACTGCTCACCGACTACATCCTGACGGTCGCGGTCTCGATCTCATCAGGTGTTGCCGCGATCACGTCGGCGTATCCAGTGCTGTTCAAGCACACGGTACTCCTGTGCGTCGTTTCGATCGTCGTACTCACGATCGTCAACCTGCGCGGTGTTCGCGATTCGGGCATTGCATTTAGTCTGCCGACATACGCGTTCATCCTCGTTATGCTGGCGCTCATCGCCACCGGCATCTACCGTGGCTACTCGGGACACGAGCTCGCACCGATCGATGCGCCGATCAAGGTCGATCCGACGTCCGCGCGGCAGCTCCTGCACACGCCGGCAGGTTTGGCGTTCTTTTATCTGATGCTGCGCGGCTTCGCCGAGGGGTGCGCCGCGATGACGGGCACTGAAGCCATCTCGAACGGAATTTCGGCGTTCAAGAAGCCGGCACCGAGGAACGCCTCGATCACGCTCGTGTGGATGGTGACCATCCTCGCTGCGTTCTTTCTCGGGACGAGCGCCCTCGCGCACCACTACGGCGTGATGCCGACGACGGAGCAAACGGTGCTCTCGCAGCTCGGCCATCACATCTTCGGCACTAACCCCCTGTACTACTTCTTCCAGTACGCGACGTTCGCCGTGCTCGTGCTCGCCGCGAATACGGCGTTCGCCGATTTCCCGCGCCTCGCCGGTATTCTCGCGAACGATCGCTTCATGCCGCGCCAGTTCTCGGCGCGCGGCGATCGTCTCGCTTTCTCGAACGGCATCATCACGCTTGCGATGATCGCCATGGTGCTCGTGGCCGTGTTCCATGGCGACACGAACGCGCTCGTCCCGCTCTATGCGATCGGCGTCTTCATCTGCTTCACCCTGTCGCAAGCCGGCATGGTGATGCACTGGATTCGCACGAAGGAACCAGGCTGGCGGAGGCGTGCGGCGCTGAACGGTGTCGGTGCAATTGCGACGGCGGTCGTTTCGCTCATTCAGATCGTTACGAAGTTCACGAGTGGCGGCTGGATCGTCGCGTTGATCATTCCCGTGATCATTTTCATTCTGCGCAAGATCCACAGGCATTACGACGAGTTTTCGCGCGAGATCAAGTTCGACGGCCAGAGCCCGATCACGCCGCTGCACCACACCGTGATCGTTCCCGTGCATGGCATAACGAAGGCGGTCGCCGGTGCGCTCGTGTACGCGACGACCATATCGGACGAGGTGCTCGCGCTCTATGTCGAAGTCGACAAGCGCGAGACGGCCGAGCTTCAGAAGGCGTGGGAGGAGTGGGATATCGGTGTCCCGCTCGTCGTGTTGCCATCGCCCTATCGTTCGGTGCTCCGTCCGCTCGTCGAGTATGTTGAGAATTTGCGCATGGTGACGCCGGGCGAGCTGGTTACCGTTGTCGTTCCAGAAGTTGTTCCGCGCCGTTGGTGGGAGCACTTCCTCCACAACAAGACCGCGCTGTACATCCGCACGGCGTTCCTCTTCAAGGCGAATGTCGTCGTTACAAGCGTGCCGTATCTGCTCGGGCACTCGTATCGTCTGCGCGATCTACTCGAGTACGACGACGACCTCGAAGACTCCACACCTGTCCCGCGCATCCCGTTCCGGAATTCGGGCCCGAGACGAGTCATCAATGAGTGATGCGTGGCGCGTGGTGACGCGTATCCCGCACCCCGCTACCCTCGGGTAACGAGGCTCCCCTCGTCTAGCGCCGGCAAGTAGAGAGTGAACTCGCTTCCGCCGCCCGCGCGCGGCTCGTAGATCAGCCGCCCGTTCTGCGCTTCCGCGACGCGACGAGCGATCGAGAGCCCGAGACCAGCGCCCCCGGCGTCCGGCTGAGAACCGTTCGGCCGCTGGAACGGCTCGAAGAGGCGCGGCACCGCCTCGGCGGGTACGCCGGGCCCGCGGTCGGAGACGCGAATCGCAATCTCGCCACTCACCCTCTCGGCCGTCACTTCGATCGGCGCCTCGCTGCGATCGTACTTCTTCGCGTTCTCCACAAGGTTCGCCAGCGCCCGCAACGCCTGCACGAAATCGAACCGGCCGAAGAGCAACGCGTCGCCTGGGGGAAGCGTCACCACGATCCGCTTCGCGCCTAACGAACCTTCGACTCGCTGCACGAGCGCGCCGAGGAGATCGTCCACGGCGTTGAGCTCGAGACGAACCGGTAGCGCACCCGCGTTCAATCGCGAGAGATCGAGCAGATCCGCGACGAATCGGTTGAGTCGATCCGCTTCCTGCTCGATGATCTCACTGCGCTCGTCGCCGAGCGCGCTCAGATCGTGCGCCATCGCCTTGATCGTCGTCAGCGGCGTGCGCAGATCGTGCGATACCGACGCGAGCAGCGCGTCCTTTAATCGATCCGCCTCGCGCAGCGCCTCGGCGTGCTCCGCCTCGGCGGCGAGTCGCATGCGCTCCACGCCTAACGCAGCGTAATAGGAAATAGCGTCGAGAAAGCGCCATCGTTCGGGATCAAGACGGATCCCAGCTGCGTTCGCGACGCGCAGCACACCGACTGGACGATCACGAACGCGTAGTGGAAGGAGCAGCGCCAGGCCACGGCCATCCTCGAGCAGCCCCAGCTCGCTCGATGAGGGCCGCGCGGCATCGAGGTGCGTCGTTCCATCGCGTCGATCGATGACAGCGACGCCATGCTGGTTGACCCACTCTGCCATACGGTGTGACGACTGCGAGACTCCGCGAGCATCCCGGCCAGAGCCGGCCGCGACGGTGAAGCCGGTCAATCCACGCATCAGGATCTCGCATGTATCGACGTCGATGCTGGATCGAATGACACCGGCGATTGCTTCGAGCGCATCGGTCGCGTGTGCGGCGTTCAGCGTTTCGGCGCCCAGCGTTGCCAGGCGATCGATTTCCTCGGCACGCTCATGCGCAGTTCGAGCCTCCTCCTGCGCTCGGTAGAGCAACTGCGCCGCGACGGCGCTCGTTATGAGAAACGCAATGAGAACAATCCAGTCGAGCGGATTCGCGACGACCAGGGTATTGTATGGCGGCAAGAACAGAACGTCGAAAACGATGAACGACGCCGCTGCGGTAGCGAGTCCAAGCATACGGCCACCCGCCGCGCTCGCACCGAGAACGACAAGCAACAGAATGAGCGCGACGTGCACCTCCTTCAGCATGGGCCGGACAGCAACCATGCCAAGGGTGCAGATCGCCAAAGCCGCGGCCGCCAGCACGGCAGGCCGAACTCTACTGGCCCGCATTTCGCCTTCCGATATGGGAGCGGATGCGACGATTACACACTCGACTGAAAACTATGCAGCGATATAGAAGTTATGCGATGCTCGCGCTCGCTTTGACGGCGCTCGGTGCCTGCAAGATGAGCCATCGTGCGGAGGCCGCTGGCGAAGTGAGCGAGTGGACGCCCCCGAAGCCCGACGAGATAGATGGCGTTCCCGTCGATGCAGTGAAGAGTGCGATTCAGCAGCGGCTAACCGGCGCGATTCCGAAGGGTGTGCCGTCCGACACCTGGCGCCATGTACGCTCACTGTACGCGAACTACGCGGGCGCCCCACTCTGGTTGGACAAAGAGGGACTCTCGGCAGATCGCGTCAGCGAGCTCGCCAACGCGCTCGCATCGGCGGACAGCGACGCGATCCGTGTCGACAGCTATCCCATCGGTGACTTGGCGAAGGCTGTCTCGGCTCTGCGCACAGACAAA
>DATBBP010000151.1:0-4818 GCA_036270935.1 Gemmatimonadaceae bacterium | reverse complement strand
GAAGAGAAGGGTCAGGCCTCTGGAACGATCGATCGAGGCCATGTCGTCGACTGCACGATATGCGAGTGCGTAGGCGGCTTGTGCGCTCGTCGCCCCTTCACTGAATTGCGCGTCGAGCTCGTCGAAGCTTGGCATTCCACGGAGCGCCAGAGCAACATTCGCCGCCAGAACCTCATTGCGAGCGAGCTCGCGAGCCGCGTAGCTGGCGTATCCTTCGTCGAACCACCGCGGCGGCAGGTCCCCGAGCCGTTCGTGGAGCGCGAGGTGCGCGAGCTCATGGCGCAGCACCTCGAGTGGGTTGCCTGCATCGGAGCCCGCGCTCCGCCCTTGCATCACGATGCGACGCGTTTCCGGAAATGCGAGCGCGGAGCCCCACTCCGGGGCGTTCGGACCCGCCCACTCGTGAAAGCGCCGCGAGTCAGGCGCGATCGCAATCAGAACATGCTGCGCCGGTCGGGGCAGTCCAGGAAAGGTGTCGATCGCGATTGCCCTCTGGAGCAGCGCGGCCGCAAGCTTTGCGTCGTCTGGGTAGTAGACCACGGTGAAGCGACCGCGATCGAGGCGGAGGGGGGCTGATTGCGGGACGCGGGGCGCGGGGATCGGGGCGCGTGACGCGTGGAGGAGGGTGCTAGGTGCGGTGGGCGCGACGGCAAGCGTGTCCATCGACATGCCAAACATGAAGGCGAGTAACCACTGGCAGCGCGCCCCGCGCCCCGCGGCCCGCGCTAGGGCTCTCCGCCTTGCTCCACGGTCTTCAGGACCTCCGCGCACCGCTTTCCCCATGGATTGAACTTGTTCGCGGCGAAGCCGCCCTTCCAAGTCTCGATCGCGTCGTCGCGCTGACCGTTGAACCACAGCGCACGCCCCAGCTCGTATTGGGCTTCGATGAGGCCGGGTCCGAGAGCAATGGTCTTGCGGAAAAATGTCTGCGCGTCCTCGAACATGTCGCGGTCGAGATAAACCAATCCAAGATAGAAGTGGGCGTAGAGCGTTGCTTTCTTGTCGTTGTCGAGCCGGATCGCTCGCGAAAGATGCTCGATCGCTTCGCCGAAGATACGCTTCTTGAGGCAAATGTAGCCGACGTTGATGCGCGCGAGGGCGTTCTGCGGCTGGCGCATCAAGACCTTCTGGAACATGAGAAGGGCGTCGTCATACTTCTCCTGCAGCATCAAGGCCCAACCGAGCAGCGCTTCCGATTGTGGATCGTTAGGCGACAGTTCGAGCGCTTTGCGCAGAGAGAGCTCGGCGCCGCGGTGATCCCCGAGCGAGAGTTTACTCCAACCCTTCTCGATAAACGTCGACGCCCCGAGGTGATCCGCGTGCACGAGGGGTCGCTCACCGGAGAACTGCGGCGCATTCGATGGAGCCGCCGGGTGCACGCCGGAGTCGCCATTGCCGCCCTGTTGAGAGCGGAGCGACTTCCATCGCTCCACGAGCTGCTTGACGTCGTCGCGTAGTGTGCTGAGCTCTCCGATCTCCTGCTCGAGCTGCTTGAACAGCGCGCCGATGTCTGTCTTCAGCGTGTCCAGCTCGCGCGCCGCACCCTGCCCGGAGAGCCGCTGCTCGAGCGCGCCGTACCGCTCGCGAAACGACGATACCTGCCCGTTAGGCATCGATGACGGCCGTGGTGGCGATCGGCGTGCCGCGGGCGCTTCCGAGCTGGAGCGCGATATGCTCCGTCGATGAGAGCAGCTGTTCGACGTCGAGGACGATCACCAAGCGCTGCCCTTCCCCTCGTCTGACGATACCCTTGAGGTATTCTCCCGCCAGACCGCGGAAGAATGTGGGCGCGGCGGACAGATTCCCCGCCTCCACCGTGGACACTTCGACCACCGAGTCGACCACGACGCCGATCCAGTCGCCCCGCGCGTTCAGCACGATAATACGTGTGTCCGACGCCACCTCTCGATCGGGGAGCTCGAAGCGACGACGCAGATTCACGACCGGAATCACGCGTTGTTGATACTCGATCATGCCTTCGATCCACGAGGGAACGTCGGGTAGCATGCGCGGCGTCTGATACCGCAGCACTCGTTCGACGGCAAAGATGTCGGCAGCGAAGAGATCGTCGCCAAGCCGGAAGTTCACGAATTTCGTAGCGTCGGTGTTCATACAGGCTCCTCCACCGGCTCGTTGAGCGCGCTCGTCACCGGACGGTGTTCCGCCACGAGCGTGTGCGCATCGAGCAAAGCGATGAGATCCGAATCGCGATGTACGATGCCGAGCAGCGCCTCGTCTTTCGTGCGAGTGCCGGGTGCTTCGCGGACGTTTCGTAAATCGACGGTAATGACGTCATCCACGTCATCGGCTGCGATCGCGATGCGTCGCTCGCCGCCGCAGAAGACTACGACCGTTCCACGCTGCTGACAGCGAACCCCGAGTGCGGCTTGGGGCTCGAACACAGATACGAGCGAGCCTCGCAGCGTGAACACGCCGAGCATCGACGGCGGCATCTCGGGCAAGCGATGCAGCTCGGGCATGTCGAGCGCTTCCTCGGCCGTAATCAACTCGACGGCGAACAATTCACGCGCCACGCGGAACACAAGGACCTGCGCAGCACCGGTTCGGCGGCGCACGCGTTCTCGGAACGATAGCCGTTCGCCGGCCGCCGCCGGTGTGCCCTCGACGGACGCAGTCTGTGCGGTCACCGCGAGCGACGCGGCGATCGAGGCAGCGAAATCCTCGATTGACAGCACGGCAGCTTCGTCGTCGCCAGAATTGGATGTCATGGTGGGGCTGGATGGCAGCAATGGATACACGTACCGCTGCCTGAGTATGACAGTTGGCGCCGCGGGGCAGTCACAAATAGCTCAGGAGCTCGTGCGAGCAGAAATGCGGAGCCCCTATCGCCTAGGCCCCCTGCAACATCGCAACGATCGCCGGTGCAATCTCCCCAAGCGGCGCTACGCGATCCGCGCCCGCCGTCTGCAAGGCCGCGTTAGGCATTCCGAAGATGGTCGACGTAGCGCGATCCTGCAGGACGGCGCGTCCACCGGCATTGCGGATTGCGCGCGTGCCCTCGGCGCCGTCGCGGCCCATGCCGGTGAGCACCACCGCGACGACGTCGCTGCCAAAGCGCTCCGCGACCGACCGAAAGAGCGGGTCCGCCGATGGTCGCACACCCCAGATCGGCGGCGAGTTCTCGAGTGTGATCGCCGCCGAGCCGGCGGTGCCCGTCACCGACATGTGCAACCCGCCGGGCGCGAGATAGACGCGATCCGAGAGCACTGGTTCGCCTGCCTCGGCTTCGCTCACCGGGAGCTTGCTCATCGCATGCAGGCGTTGCGCAAGGCTCCTCGTGAATCCCGCGGGCATGTGCTGGACGACGAGCACCGCTGCTCCTAACGAGCGAGGCAGACTGGGAATCACCTCGGCGAGCGCGCGCGGGCCGCCCGTTGAGGACGCGATAGCGACGATGCGCGTCGCGCTGACACCGGTGGGAATTGGCTTCGCCGGCGCCATTGGAATCGCCGGCATCGGACGCGCGGGCGTGCCGCGCACCGGTAACCGTGTCACGGCGAGCATGCGAACGCCGCGCACATTCGCCTGCGCGGCGGCACGCAGCGCGCCGAGCAGGCGGTCGCTCACCCGAGCGAGATCGAGGCTGATCGGTCCCGACGGCTTGCGCACGAAGTCGACGGCACCGAGCTCCAGCGCGCGGAGCGTCGCATCGTGCCCGGAGTGCGTCGTCGCTGCACTGAGCATCACGACGGGCCGCGGCGTCTCGCTCATGATGTAGCCTAACGCCTGAAGGCCGTCGAGCTCCGGCATGTCGACGTCCATCGTCACGAGATCGGGATCGAGCGCGTGCACCTTGTCTAGCGCATCCAAACCATTGCGAGCGGTTGCGGCAACCGTGAACTCGCCGGAGCTCTCGAGGATCTGCGTGATCAAGCGGCGCATGAACGCACTGTCATCGACGACGAGGACCGTGCGCGGCGCGCCGTCGAGTGCCGTGTCTCCGCCCTTGGGCGCGGCGCTAGAGGACACGATTTCCCTTCTTCAGCGATCGGATCTCGACGCGTCCGTCTTCCAGAAAGAAGTGCACGCTGCGCCCATGATCACTGCCCACGTCCTCGGCCGTGATTGGGACGCCACGCGCGCCGAGGGCCTGACGAGCGGCGGCGACGTTGCGGTCCCCGATTTGAATGCTCCCGGCGGGAATGAGATTCGCGAACATGCTCGCGCCGCCCACCAGCTTCGCCCGCACACGGCGAACATCGGCGCCGAGCCGGGTCATTTCCGCGAGGAGCATGGCAACCGCCGACGCTGGAAACTTGCCCGGATTGGAGCGATCGCGCGCCATCGATTCGTCAGGCAGCAGCGTGTGCGCAAGGCCACCGATGCGCGCCGCGTCATCGTAGAGCATGATCGCAACGCACGATCCGAGTCCGATCGTGATGAGCGTTTGATCATCACGGCCGACCGCGCACTCGGCGACCTTGACCCGGATCTCGGTGCCCGAATCGGCGTCGATCATGCGCGACGGAAAATGCGTTCGCGCGCGTCGATCGCGGCGAATCGTGAGCGGACGGCCCCGAGCAAGGTCTCAACCTTGCCCAGCACGAGAAATCCGCCGGGAGCCAGCACCTCGTGAAAGCGCATGAGCAATCGCTCCTGCGTCTCCCGGTCAAAGTAGATCAGAACGTTCCGGCAACTAATGAGGTGAAAGCCTCCGGGCGCCAATGGAGATTCATCGAGCAGATCGCGTCGCTGGAATCGGACGTGTTGTTTGATTGCAGGCGCGATCGTAAAGGGCGAATGTGCCGAGAAGTATCGGTCGCGCAGCTCGGCTGGCGTCTCATCGAACGCCGGCTC
>DATBBP010000150.1:0-3944 GCA_036270935.1 Gemmatimonadaceae bacterium | reverse complement strand
AGGGCACGCGCCTCGTCGTCGGCGTAATGCACCGACACGCGAATCTCCTTCGGGTCGAGCGCGAGCTCGTTCGTCACGAACTCCCACGCGAACGCGATCGCGTCGCGCTTGAAGTAATCGCCGAAGGAGAAGTTTCCGAGCATCTCGAAGAAGGTGTGGTGCCGCGCAGTGTGGCCCACCTGTTCGAGATCGTTATGCTTTCCGCCCGCTCGTACACACTTCTGCGACGTCGTGGCGCGGCGCCCGAAGTCCGGGTCCTCCAGGCCGAGGAAGACTTTCTTGAATTGCACCATCCCTGCGTTGGTGAACAGCAGGGTGGGATCGTCGCTCGGAACGAGTGAAGAGCTCGGCCGAATGGCGTGCCCGTTGCGACGAAAGTAGTCGAGGAACCGTAGTCGTATCTCTGCTGACTTCATGAAGCTGAATATAGGAGAGCCCACGAGCATACGCTCGTGGGCGCTCGCTCGCTGGCGCTCGCACGAAGTTTCATATGAAGTCGCTCGCGCTGCGCGCTCGCTCCTGCTCCTCTCGCCAAACTCGCACGCTCCTGCTCCTCTCGCCGGGATTATCGGGTAGCTATTCGACCGCGTCTACGGCTTCGTCGCGGGACATCACCGTGCGAAGCGTTCGCGCAATATCGTCGCTGTCATAGCCGCGGCGAGCGAGGAAGGAGTACAGTCGGCGACGCTGTACGCTTGCGTCGAAGCGCTCGAGCGATTTCATCTTTTTGCGCGCTACGCGCTCGAGCGTGCCTTCTTCGTCGACGTGCTCTTCAGCGAAGACCTCGGCGATCGCTACATCGGCGACTTCTCGCGCGACGCCCCGCCGTGCGAGCTCTTGCTGTACCCGCCGGCGCGAGAGTCCGGCACCGACCGCCTTGCTCCGCGCAAATTGCCTAGCGAAGCTGGCGTCGTCGAGGAATCCAGCGCGAAGCAGCCGCTCGATCGCGACATCAACATATTCGGGAAGCTCGCCTTTCCTCGCCAACAAGCGTCGCAGCTCAGCCGATGAGCGTGCACGCAACGCGATCATGTTGAGCGCACGATCGTACGTCGCGACGATACTCGCCTCGCGCGACAACGCGGCGTCGAGCCGCTCATCGACGGCGACGCCGACGGCGAGCCGCAAGCGCTCGATCGCCTCGAGCGAGAGCGTTGCGACGTGCGCGCCCCCGACAGCGACGTCGAAGCGCCCAGGGCGGCGGGGAGAAGCAGTTATCGACGTAATCAACATTGGTACATCCTGGTACGCGTTGGTTCGAGCCCTCGGTAGCTGTGAACAGCAGGACGCAGATGAAAACGGCCTTGAGCGACTTTTCAAAAGAATCGTTTTCGCCTTTTGTTCTCATCTGCGTCTATCTGCGTGCTGTCCTTCACAGCTACGAGTGGCTGCCACTCACCGGCCCCATTCTGTTCCTAGATGACGGAGCGCGCGCAAAGCGCGCGCGACTTCAAATAAGCTTGGATCTGCACCGAGTGAAGCGAGGTGCAGATCCCTTCGCTGCGAGCGCCAGCGAGCAGCAGATATTCCCTTCGTGATCAGGTTCGCGCTTTCCGGCCCTTTGCTGCGCGGAGCGCAGCAAAGAGGCCGGGAAGCACGAGCCTGATCACGAAGGGAATATCCGGGTCCCAACGATCCCAGGACTGCGTGTCCCCGGCCCCAATGCGAAGCCGGTGCGTTGGCGGACCTCAGTCGTCCAGCGCCTCCGACTCTCCCAATCCAGCATGCGACGTCATGCCGAGCACGTTCTTTACCTGCTCTTCGACCTCGGTCATGAGCGCCGGGTTGTCCTTCAGGAACATCTTCGAGTTCTCGCGACCCTGGCCGATCTTCTGACCTTTGTAGCTATACCACGCGCCGGACTTCTCGATGATTCCCGCTTCTGCCGCGATGTCGAGCACCAGGCTCGCGTGGCTGATGCCTTCCGCGTACATGATGTCGAATTCAGCCTGCTTGAACGGCGGCGCCACTTTGTTCTTCACGACCTTCACACGGACGTGCGACCCAATGACCTCCTCCTTCTCCTTCACCGGACCAATGCGGCGAATGTCGAGCCGCACCGACGCATAGAACTTGAGTGCCTTACCGCCGGTCGTCGTTTCGGGATTGCCGAACATGACGCCGATCTTTTCACGCAGCTGGTTGATGAAGATCACCGACGTCTTCGATCGCGCGATTGCACCGGTGAGCTTGCGGAGCGCCTGGCTCATGAGCCGCGCCTGAAGGCCCACGTGGGCGTCGCCCATGTCGCCTTCGATTTCGGCCTTCGGCACCAGCGCCGCCACGGAATCGATGACGACGACGTCGATCGCACCAGAGCGGACGAGAATGTCGGCAATCTCGAGACCCTGCTCTCCTGTGTCGGGCTGCGAGATGAGAAGATTCTCGACATCCACCCCGAGTTTCCGCGCGTATTCGGTGTCGAGCGCATGCTCGGCGTCGATGTACGCGGCGACCCCGCCTGCGCGCTGCGCGTTGGCAACGACGTGGAGCGAAAGGGTCGTTTTGCCGCTGGACTCCGGGCCGTAAATCTCGGTGACTCGGCCGCGTGGAATGCCGCCGATACCGATCGCCGCGTCCAGGTTGATAGCGCCGGTCGGGATCGCCTCGACTCGCACCTTGCTCTCCGTGCCAAGTCGCATGATTGATCCCTTGCCGCAGGTCTTTTCGATCTGCGTGATGGCCAGATTCAGCGCTTTTTTCTTGTCATCCGTGATCGTTGAAACAGCCATCTTGCACACATCCTCTCGTTAGTCGTGAATACTCTGGCCAAGGAGAATCGTACCGGAAACACCGTTGCTTCGCGATACCCGAAGAAAATACGAAGACGACCCGAACGAATCAACCCGATCGCGCGACTTTGAACGCGTCTTCGACGTGGCGGACGCGCACTTTCTCGCCCTTCATCAAGACACCGACAACGTCGAATCGATAGGACTCTTCCGGACGACCGTGCCGATCGATCCATACCTGAGCGGATTTTGTTAACTCCTTCTGCTTCCGCCAGTTGACCGCCTCAATCGGCTGTCCGAACCGATCACCGCGCCGCGCCTTGACCTCCACAAAAGCGATCGTCCCCTCGCGCTCAACGACGAGATCGATGTCTCGATGGCCGGACCGGAAGCGTCGTTGAAGCACACGCCAGCCCGTTCGCCGAAGCCACCGCTCCGCGATTCGCTCACCCAGCTCTCCGAACGCCTGCTTGGCCGTTGACATGGCGGCCAACGTAGCCTTGCCGGCTGGGTTCTACGGTATCAAACTCGCGCGGCTGGGTGCGAATCTACGGCAGCTGACGCGAGCTCCTCCCGCACGCGGAGCATCGTCGCTGGATCGTTCGTTACAATGCCCTGGATGCCGGCTGTCCAAAGGCGTTTGGCGATGGCGGGGTCGTCGATCGTCCAGACGTGCGTCACGCTGCCAGCTCGTCTCGCCGCTCGAGCAATCGTGCGTACGGGAAGACGAATCCCGTAATACCAGCGCGGAATGCATAACGCCGCGTACGGTCGCCGAGGGGGGACGGCAGCGCGTAAGATGCGCCCCAGCAGCCGCACGACATCCTTACCCGACGCGCCCGTCGCCAAGGCGCGGCCGCGAAAGGGCGCGACTGCGAGGTCGGACATCGACGCGACGACTACTCGAGGGATGGCGCCTGCTTGCTCGAGCGAGCGCTCGATCACGTCCGTGGCACCGGGGACTTTGACCTCGATCAGGAGTGGCGTATCGGGGTATCGCTCGAGAACGGCGTCCAGCGTCGGCACCGTTAGGCCACGAGCGCGATAGGGAAATGTGGCGCCACCATCGCTGGTGAAGGTCGCACCGACGTCAGCGCGCTCGAGCTCCGCCGCCGTCATCGCCGCCACGAGCTCCGAGCGCCCTGCCGTACGAGTCAGCGTCGGGTCATGTATCACAACGGGAACGCCGTCTCGGCTGAGATGGACATCGAG
>DATBBP010000149.1:0-6785 GCA_036270935.1 Gemmatimonadaceae bacterium | reverse complement strand
TCCGGTCGCTTTATCGCACCTCGGAGGGCGAGCGCATGAAGATGGCAATCATCGGTGCCATTGCTCGCATCGGCGGCAAGGATAACCAGGACTGGCTCCTCGGCATCGTCCGCAATACCAGCGAGTCGTCTCAGATTCGATTGACTGCCTTGCAGCGCTTGAGTCGCTCCGATTTGCCGATCAACGATATCGGCCGACTCTACGACGCGTCCGACTCGCGCGCGATGCGCGAGCAGGTCCTCTCGGCGCTCGCGTCACGCAAGGAGCCCGAAGCAACCGACAAGCTGATCGAGATTGCGAGGAACAGTACGGATCTCGATATGCGCCGCATGGCAATCTCCTACCTCTCGCGAAGGAACGATCCGCGAGCCACGAAGCTGCTCATGGAGCTGATTGAAAAATGAAGACTCATCGCGCGCTTCAAGCCGCCGGCGTCCTCGCCCTCACGGCTTTGGCATTCTCGCCACCCGCCCGTGCCCAGTCGCTAGCGCGGCGCATCGCGTCTGCTCCAGAAGGACGCGTCCAGTTCAGTTACACGGCACGACCCGGCGTCTGCGGCAATGGTCGGAGCTACATCCAGACGGGACCGAACAGTTTCTCGGGCAATTGGGATGACACGCGGCGTATGGATCCTTGCGTCGCGGGCCCCGTCCGCGTCGTGCTCGATCGCGCTGACAAAGCGGTGATCTCGTTGCAAACGTACGTTGGTCCGCCGAGCGTCGATCCAGGTACTACCGATCTCGGTAGCGTGCGCCCCGAGGATGCTGCGGATTATCTCTTCTCACTCGCCCGAGAGGCAGAGGGTCGAGTCGGACAACAGGCGATCATGCCCGCGATGCTCGCTGACGCTGGCAGCATGAGCGGCGACCTCCTCGCAATCGGCCGCGATGCTTCGCGTCCTCGCGAGACACGTCGCTCGGCGCTCTCCTGGCTCGGGCAAACGGCCGGGGTCGAAGGTTCGATCTCGCCCCGAGTGTCCGACGCGCTGCTCCAGATCGCTCGCGACGAGAACGACAACATGGATGTTCGTCGTACGGCGTTAGGCGTTCTGTCGCGTCTCGATCATGGCGCGGGCATTCCGCCGCTCATCGAGTTGGCGCGCGCCAATCTCTCCGGCGATCGCACCTGGCTGTCCAAGGAGTCGCTCGCGGCGCTCGCTCGCTCCGGCGACCCGCGGGCGCGCGATTTCCTGCGCAGCGTCGTGCAGCGCAACGATGTCCCCGACGACGTGCTATACACGGCGATCCGTGGCCTCGGCACCGAGTACGCCACAGGCCGGGACGCCGAGCTCCTTCGACAGATCTATCCACGCCTGACCGGCGAGCGCTCGCGCGACGCCGTATTGTCGGCGCTCGCCGACGTCGGCGGGACCGAGAATACCCGCTGGCTGCTTGGCATCGCGCGCGACGAGAACGCGCCGATTGCCGCTCGACGCCGCGCGCTCTCGTATGCGTCGCGGGCTGGCGTTCCGACAGCTGATCTCGTGAAGCTCTACGACACGACCACCGATCCGCAGATGAAGGACGCGCTGATCAGCTTTTACGCGCAGAGCGGAGACCGTTTGGCCGTCGATAAGCTGCTATCAATCGCTAAGACCGACGAGAATCCCGGGATCCGTCGCCGCACCATTGCCCAACTCTCGCGGTCGGAAGACCCGCGTGTGAAGGAGTTCCTCAAGGATCTCATCGAGCGCTGAGCCGGCTCTCGGTCGACCGTCGACATCGCGACTGCACAAACAGAAGAATTACGATCTTCGTGTTTGATCAGTCGCGATGCCGAAAGCGGACGCGACTGCGGACGAGCGACTGTATAGATCGTGCGCGTCGTCACAGCACATGGTCAGGTTGAACCCTAAGTTCCCGCATCTCCTAACGGGTCCAGCCATGATCGAGCGTCGTTCCATTGCAGTCATCGCAATTCTTGCCAGCGTAGGCGCTTGCAAGATGTCGCACGAAGCCGTGCGCGCCGACAGCGTCCAAACCGCGGAGCAACTGAAGCTCACCAATCAACTCGCGGCTCAGAAAGACTCTCTGATGACCGTCGTCCTGGATGCGGACAAGTTCATCACGCAGATCGATAGTCAGATCACGCGGGTGAAGGACCTCCCGGCGCCGAAGCGCAAGAAAGACAGCGAGAGCCCGATTCAAGACCAGCTTCAGGCGCGCAAGGATCTGCTCGTTCGCGTCAATTCGCTGGTGCAGCGAGCGCAGACCACGGCTCGGGAGTTGGCCGTGAGCAGAGGTCACGTGAAGCGCCTCGCCGCCGACAGTGCGCAGTTCCTCCAGACCGTCGACAACGATCAGAAGATGATTCTCGACCTGAATGCCACGATTCAGCGCCAGACCACGCGGCTCGCATCGATGCAAGTGCAGGTCGATAGCCTCGCCGGTGCAAACGCGAAGTTGGGTACTGAGCTCTCGCTGCTGCAGACGTCAAGCAACAAGGTGTACTACGTCATTGGACGTGAAGACGACCTCCTCAAGAAAGGGATCGTCGTGCGCGAGGGTGGCGCGAATCTCTTCGTCGCGCATCCTGGCCGCACTCTGCAGCCGGCACGGACCCTCGACGCGTCGCTCTTCACCGCCATCGATCAGCGCGAAGTTCACGAGATTGCGGTGCCCGACTCGTCGCGCCAGTACGCGATCGTATCACGACAGAGCCTCGATGACGCCGATGTAGCATTCCGCGACCGCACCGCCTTCAAAGGCAACCTCAAAATCAAGGACGCCGACCGTTTCTGGTCACCCTCTAAGTATTTGATCATCGTCGAGCGCTAACCTGCTCGCACTGATCTCCGGCTCGGCCGCCCCAAAGCGGCCGAGCCTTTTTCTTTGTCTCTTCAAACGGTATGGCCGCCTGCCAATTGTACTACTAGTCTAGTACAATTGCTGTTATGCTCTCGGTCGACTCCGCTGATCCCACACCGATCTATGCTCAGCTGGAGCGCGCCATTCGCGCCGAGATCGCGGCGGAACGGCTGCCGCCGGGAGCGCGGCTGCCGACAGTCCGGCAGCTGGCCGTCGATCTTCGCATTAATGCCAACACCGTGGCGAAGGTCTATTCAGAGCTGGAGCGTGCCGGCGTGCTCACCACACAGCGCGGCGTGGGTACCTTCGTTCGCGAGTCGACCGAGACGCATGCTGCAAAGGCGAGCGCGCGAGAACGAGAACGCGCACTCAATCAATTGACCGACAGGCTGCTCGCCGACGCGCAGGTGTCCGGCGTCACGATCGACGAGATCGTCCGCCACCTCGAGTCACGTCGGAGCCGCACTTAGCCCCTAACCCTCCTTTTTGTGTCTCAGCCTAACGTGGTCGCAAACGCTCCCGCGGCATCCTTGTGGGAAGACTTCATCGATATCTTCGCGTCGCCGGCGAGTGTCTTCCGCCGTCGAGAACACGGCAACTGGCTCATTCCACTTTTAATTGTCACGGCCGCGATCTTCCTCATCACATTCGCGAGTCGTGGCACACTGCAGCCTGCAATAGACGCGGAAGTCGACCGAGCCTTGGAGCTTGCGCGGAAGAATCCTCAGGTGACCGAAGAAGTGATCGATCGAATTCGAGGATACACCGCGTGGGCCTTCACCTACGGGACGGCGATCTTCATTCCGATCGTCATCGTGTTCATCGGTTTCATGACGTGGCTTGTTTCGAGGCTCGTCGATTCGCGACAGACACTGCGAGCGGCGATGGTCGTCGCCGCGTACTCGTACGTTCCGCGTGTCGTTGCGGCAGTTGTTGCCGCGGTGCAGGGGCTGGTTCTCAAGCCGGATCAACTCGACGGTCTCATGCGGTTATCCGTCGGTCCGGCGCGTTTTCTGGACCCAGCTACGACCAATCCAATTGTCATGGCAATTGCTTTTCGCTTCGACCTCTTCACGATCTGGGTTACGATCTTGCTCGCGATCGGTGCGTACGTGACCGGTCGAATATCGAAGCAAAGTGCAGTAGTCGCGGGCGTACTGTTTTGGGTTGTCGGCTCGCTTTACCCGGTATTCCAAGCCTGGCGGGCAACGGTCTTGAGTTGAGTCGCGGTGATATTTTAGCAGGATCTATCCCTGGGCCGTGCCGCACTCCGAGCAGAACTTTGCTGCACGCGGAATCGCCGTCCCGCAACTCACACAGAACTTCGTAGCCGCGTTAGAAGTGGCGGCGGGCGGCGTCGTATTCGGATTGAGCGAGTCGGCGATCGTCTTTCCCATCGCGAGCCCGGCGCCGAGGCCGGCCCCAAGACCAGCACCGCCGCCCGGATTCGCCGCTGCCGTTGGCAGGGACTGCGCAACCTGAAACTGCGTGTAGTCGCGCAGGTTACCAACGATGTTCATCCCGATCCGCTCGTCGAGCTTTTGCTGAAGCTCTTCCGGGAGTGACAGATTCTCGACGACGAATGAGTCGAGTCCGAGTCCGAGATCGGTGAAGAGTCCCGCGAGCTGCGTTGTCAGCGCTTGCGACAAGGCGTTCAGATTCGACGCCATGTCGAGGAAGGGAATTTTGCTCTGCGCGAAGGCGTCGGACACGCGGCCGATGATCGTATTGCGCAGGTGTCCGTCGAGGTCCGCAACCGTGTACAGATCGCGAGTCCCGCTCACCTTCTGGTGGAACAGCAGCGGATTCACCATGTGGTACGAGTACATGCCAAACCCGCGAAGCCGGATCATGCCAAAATCCTTATCTCGGATCGCAATTGGATTCGGCGTTCCCCACTTCTGGTTTGTCTGCAGCCGCGTCGAGAAGAAGTACACATCCGACTTGAAAGGCGACTGAAAGGCCTTGTCCCAGTTTCGAAGATTCGTGAGTAACGGCAGCGTTCTCGTCTCGAGCGTGTAGAGCCCCGGCTTGAACGCATCGGCCGCCTTTCCTTCGTTGACGAAGAGCGCCATCTGCGATTCACGCACGGTCAGCTGCGCTCCGTACTGAATCTCCATGTCTTGCATTGGATACCGGTACGCAAGGACACCGTCGCCTGTCTCGGTCCACTGGATGACGTCGATGAACTGCTTGCTGATGAAGTCGCGGAGGCCCATCGGTTCCTCGCTGTGCGTCGGTCGAGTCGGAAGGAAATAGCGGCGGCAGGGGAGCGCCGCCGAGATTAGACGAACGCGAACGCGTAAGGCAATCCGAGTGGCGCGCTCGTGGCTCGACCCGCCGTCAAACGTCGTTGGCCAGCATCTGCCGCAGCCGTTCGTCGTACCGCCGGCTACACGTAAGACGTGCGCCGCTACGGAGAATGACTACGTGATCCCCGTGGAACCACGGCTGTAGCTCACGAATCGCATCGATGTTCACGATGGCCGACCGATGCACGCGTAGAAAGGACCGGGGATCGAGCTTTCCTTCGAGTGTACGAAGACTCTCCCTCACGAGGTGCGTCGCCGCGCCGACGTGAAGACGGATGTAATTGTCAGCCGCCTCGATCCAGTCCACCTCGTCGGCGCGTACGAAGAACGCGCGACCGCCGTTCTTGACGGCGATCCGCGTTAGGCACCGACCAGACGGAGCGGCTCGACTTGAGACGCGGTCGCTGTGCAGCGCGAGCAGGCGCGCGTCGACGACGCCGGCAGCCCGTCGTTCCGATACGCGCGTGCGCGCGCGCTCGAGCGATTCGCGAAACCGGTCGCGTGCCACCGGCTTCAGCAGATAGTCCAACGCGTGCGCGTCGAAGGCGCGGAGCGCGTGCTCGTCGTACGCGGTGACGAATACGATCACGGGGAGCTCTTCGGCGCTCAGACTATCGAGCACCTGAAATCCGTCGAGCTCCGGAATCTGAATGTCGAGGAAAACCAGATCCGGTCCGTGGCGCCGAATCGCCTCGGCCGCTGCCTTGCCGTCGGCACACTCGGCGACGATCTGGATGTCGCGCTCTGTCGAGAGCATTCGTCGTAACTTTCGCAGCGCGAGCGGCTCGTCATCGACGAGAAGGACGCGCAGAGCCGGAGCCGACCGCAGAGTTGCTCGAGTCGCGCTGCTACGCTCCATGCAGCACTCCGCCGTTAGGCGATGGCAGTCGCGCGTCCGTGTGAACAACCAAGGCGTCGTGTAGAGGAAGCGCAAGCGACGCGATCGCGCCGCCGGCCGGACCACTCTCGAGGGTGAACGCGTAATCCGCGCCGTAGAGTTGCCGCAGGCGAGACGCGGTGTTCGGAATGCCGACGCCCTCGTGCGCATCGGGTTCAGTGCGTCGCCGCGCCCGCGCCGCCTCGATGCCGATGCCATCGTCGCGAACCTCGAGCAATAGTCGCCGCTTCTTCAGATCGCGCCGCACGATTACTTCGATGTGACCACCGCTCGCACGTGGCGCGATGCCGTGTCTGATCGCGTTCTCGACCAGCGGCTGCAAAACGAGATTGGGCACGAACGCTTCCATGGCGCCGGGGTCGACGTCGAGCGTGACCTCGAGCCGGCCGGCAAATCGTGCGCGCTGGATGACTAGATATCGTTCGAGCAACGCCAACTCCTCGCCGAGCGAGATCTCCTGGGTCTCCCCAGAGCGAATCGTGTGTCGCAGGAGCTCGCTCAGGTGCGTGATCATTCGTTCGGCAGCTTCAGGATCAGTGTGCACCTGTTCCGAGATCGCGTTTAGCGTATTGAAAAGGAAGTGCGGTTGAAGCTGCATCTTCAGCAGGCCAAGCTCCGCGCGCGCGAGCTGCGTCTTCAGGCCGACAGCCGCCACCTGCTCCTCGCGATACATGCGCTGATACTGTAGCGCGAGCGCGACCGTCACGATGGCCCAGTACACGAAAACCTGCAGCGCCATCGACGTCATGATTCCCGCCGGCCCCATCC
>DATBBP010000148.1:0-4200 GCA_036270935.1 Gemmatimonadaceae bacterium | reverse complement strand
ATCCGGCGAGTGAGGAGCGCAGCTCGCGTCCGAGGTCTGTCATCTCGCCAAAATCCGTGACCGCGCGCTTATGGACCCACTGGTAGAGCTGGCGTGCATGGAAACGCGGATGTCCCATCGTTTCGAGCCCCTGCTCGAGTTCAGCGAGATCCATTTCCGCGAGGTCGTGGCGATACATGCGCGTGTCCAACAGTGCGTGGATCTTTGATTGTACGCCCCCCGTCCAGCCGGGCCGTTCCCTCCGTTTCGGCCGTAAGGAGGCGCGGCGCCAGGGCCTTCACACGGTTGCACGACAGGCCGGGCCGTGCTAACATTTTTGCTTTGCAGGCTACGCCTTCAATTCCTTTCCATACAAGCAGTTAGCGGCTTTTACAATACGCATGGTCACACGCGAGGTCCTGGGGAGCGGCCTTCGTCTCATCACCGAAAGGATGCCGCACGTCCGCTCCGTCAGCATCGGGGTGTGGCTGACTCGCGGGTCGCGCCACGAATTCGAGCCGCAGAGCGGTATCGCGCATGTCGTCGAACACATGCTCTTCAAAGGCACGGCGTCGCGGACCGCCGAAGACATCGCCCAGGAGATCGATTCGATCGGCGGCCAGCTCGATGCCTTCACAGCGAAGGAATACGCGAGCTATTACATCAAGGTCCTCGACGAGCACGTGTCTATGGCCGTGGATCTCCTGTCCGATATCGTGATGAATCCGCGCTTCGAGAAGGACGATCTCGAACGCGAGAAGAAGGTGATCCTCGAAGAGATCAAGATGGTCGAGGACACGCCCGACGATCTCGTACACGAGCTCTTCACGCAGCATTTCTGGGAAGGGCACGCGCTGGGCCGACCGATTCTCGGGTCCAAGGAAACGGTGGAGTCCTTCACACCGGCGACGTTGCGCGAGTATTTCGGAACGGCATACGTCGCCCCCAATCTGATCGTGTCCGCCGCGGGCAACATCGAGCACGCGCAGGTGCGCGAGCTGATCGAGCGCGCGTTCGCGAGGCTTCCCGAGACGCGCGAGTCGTTCGACGACAACGTGCCGCGCGTCGTGCCGCAGGTCATCGTGCGATCGAAGGAGCTCGAACAGAGCCACGTGTGCCTAGGGACGAACAGCTATCCGCAGAACCACGACGATCGCTACGTCAGCTACATCATGAACACCGTTCTCGGCGGGTCGATGAGCTCGCGGCTGTTCCAGAACGTGCGCGAAAAGCGAGGACTCGCGTACGCCGTTTTCAGCGGGCTGAGCGCGTACCGGGACGCCGGCAATATCACGATTTACGCCGGTTGCTCGAACGAGGCCGTTCCCGAAGTCGTGGAGCTGTGCGTCGGCGAGCTGCGCGGCCTGAAGCAGACGGCGGTGCCGGAAACCGAGCTGCGGCGCGCCAAGGATCACCTGAAGGGCAGCCTGATGCTGAGCCTCGAGAACACGGCAAGCCGGATGTCGCACCTCGCCCGTCAGGAAATCTACTTCGAACGTCATTTCGGCCTCGATGAAACGCTCGCGGGCGTCGAGCAGGTCTCGTCGGACGACGTGATGCGCGTCGCGCAGGATCTGTTTGCGAACGGATCGCTTGCCGCGACCATTGTCGGCCCGTCGCCGCGCGAGATGTCGCGCGCACAGCTGGATCTGGGCTGATGATTCAACGATACACACATCCTGAAATGGGCGCGATCTGGAGCGATCAGCGCCGCTACGAAACGTGGCTCGAAGTCGAGCTCGCCGCGACGGACGCGATGGCAGACTCGGGGCTCGTTCCGCGCGACGCGGCCGTCGAACTCCGCGCCAAAGCGGGCTTCGACATCGCCCGGATCGAGGAAATCGAGCAGACGACGCAGCACGACGTCATCGCGTTCACGACGGCGGTCGCCGAGCGCGTCGGGCACGCGGCGCGGTGGCTGCACTTCGGGCTGACCTCGTCTGACGTCCTCGACACGGCCCAGGCGATCCAGATGCGTGAGGCGTCCGGCCTGATCGTGCGCAACATCGGCCTGCTGATGGAAGCGGTGCGGGAGCGGGCGGAAGAGCACCGGCGGACGCCGATGATCGGCCGAACGCACGGCGTCCATGCGGAGCCGATGACCTTCGGATTGAAGCTCGCGCTCTGGTACGCGGAACTGCAGCGTGACCTCGATCGCGTTCTGCGCGCGCGGCACGTGGTCTCGGTGGGCAAGATCTCGGGCGCGGTCGGCACCTTCGCCCACCTCGATCCGTCGATCGAGGCGCGCGTGTGCGACCGCCTCGGCCTCGAGGCGGCGCCCGTCTCGTCACAAGTGATCCAGCGCGACCGCCACGCGGAGCTGATGAGCGCGCTGGCGATCACGGCGGCGTCGCTGGAGAAGTTCGCGCTCGAAATCCGTGGACTGCAGAAAACCGAAATCGGTGAAGTCGAGGAGCCGTTCGGCAAAGGGCAGAAGGGTTCGTCGGCGATGCCGCACAAACGGAACCCGATCGGCAGTGAACAGATCGTGGGTCTGGCGCGCCTGATTCGCTCGAACGCGATGGCCGCGTTCGAGAACATCGCCCTCTGGCACGAGCGCGACATCTCGCACTCTTCCGTCGAACGCGTGATCCTGCCAGACAGTTTCATCGCGCTCGATCACATGCTCCGCCGCTTCACCCGCATCGTCCGCGGAATGGTCGTCTATCCGGATCGGATGCTCGAGAACCTCGAGCGATCGCGCGGCGTCGTGTTCTCCGGAACCGTGCTGCTCGAGCTGGCGAAGCGCGGCGTGTCGCGCGAGCAGGCGTACGAGTGGGTGCAGCGGAACGCCATGCGATCGTTCCATGACAAGCGCGACTTCAAGCAGCTGCTCCTCGCCGACCCGGACGTGACGGCGGTGTTGAAGGCGCCCGAGATCGAGAAGGCGTTTTCGCTGGACGATCAGCTGCGCAACATCGATGCGGTGTTCGCCCGGGTGTTCAGCGGATCGCCTGCGCTGATTTCCGCCTGAGGGCCGACGCTGCGGACCCAGGTTCGTCGCTTCCGGCTTCAGCCGGAAGATGGGAGTGAGATGAAAGCTCGAGTGTTTGTCACGCTCAAACCATCGGTCTTCGACCCGCAGGGACACACGATCGCCGACGCTCTGCACTCGCTCGGCTACAACAACGTCGGGGACGTGCGACAGGGAAAGTTCTTCGAACTCGATGTGAACACTGCGTCTGCCGACCAGGCGCGCCAGCTTGCCGGCGAAGTGGCGGACAAGGTTCTGGCAAACCCGGTCATCGAGAGCTATCGTGTGGAAATTGAATAGCTGGACGCTGAAAGCGGGGAGCTGCAAGCCGTGATCAAATTCGCCGTTGTCGTTTTTCCCGGCTCCAACTGCGACCACGACACCTTTCACGCCGCGACGGCGGTGCTCGGCCACCACGGCGAATGCGTCTGGCACAAGGAAACCAGCCTCAAGGGCGCCGACGTCGTGATTCTGCCGGGAGGGTTTGCCCACGGCGATTACCTGCGCACGGGAGCGATCGCGCGCTTTTCGCCGATCATGCCCGCCGTGATCGACTTCGCCCGCAAGGGGGGCCCGGTGCTCGGCATCTGCAACGGGTTCCAGGTGCTCCTGGAGGTGGGGCTGCTGCCGGGCGCGATGCTGCGCAACAGCGATGTGCGGTTCCATTGCGAGCAGGTGTTCATGCGGATCGAGCGGACCGACACGCCGTTCACTGCGGCCGCCTCGAGCGGGCAGATCGTCCAGATGCCGACCGCGCACGGCGAAGGGAACTACTATGCGGAGCCCCAGGTGATTCGCGACCTCGAGTCGTCGGGCCGAATCGTGTTCCGGTACTGCGACGCGAACGGCGGTGTCACCCCGGAGGCGAACCCCAACGGCGCGATCAACAACATCGCCGGGATCTGCAACGAGACCCGCAACGTCGTCGGTCTGATGCCGCACCCGGAGCGCGCCTGTGAGCCGGCGCTCGGCAGTGCCGACGGGCTCGTCGTGTTCCAGTCCGTCGTCCGCGCGCTGGCGCAGGAAGGCGCTGTCCGGTAGATGCAGATCGATCCGAAGCTCCTCGAACGCCACGGTCTCACTCGCGACGAATACGACCGCATCGTCAGATCGCTCAAACGCGAGCCGACAATCACCGAGCTGGGCATCTTCTCCGTGATGTGGTCGGAGCACTGCAGTTACAAGAGCTCGCGAATCCATCTCCGGAAGCTGCCGACGAAGGGGCCGCGCGTGCTGCAGGGCCCTGG
>DATBBP010000147.1:0-3288 GCA_036270935.1 Gemmatimonadaceae bacterium | reverse complement strand
GAAGATCATCGAGGCTCAGGGCGGTAATCCTGGCGTCGTTGAGGATCCGGCAGTGCTACCGCAGGCAGCCGAGTGTGAGCTGTTCAGCGCGCCGAGGAGGGGATTCGTCGCGCGCGTCGAGCCGAAAGCGATCGGCCGCGGCATCATTGCGCTCGGCGGCGGCCGTACGAAGATGGACGATCACATCGATCCGAGCGTTGGCTTCGTGATCACCGCTCGTCCGGGGGATTGGGTCGAGCAGGGTGAACCACTCGCGACGATCTTCGCGCGTGATCGCGCCGGCGTCGACGCTGGCCGACGGACGCTCCGCCACGCCATTGTAATTTCCGACGAAGCTGATCCACCGCTCCCGCTTGTCTCGCATCGCGTGAGCAGTGCTGGAGTGGAAGTCGTACCAAGCATCTGAAGGCGCAGGCCTTGCTGCTCGAACGCGGTAGCCCTAGCCCTAGCCCCTGGTTTCATGCCTCCTCGCATCGCAAAGCTCGTCGCATTCGGCGCATTCGGCGCTGTTGCTTTGTTCGTGTTCATCTTTTTCGTGGTCGCGATCGCATCAGCTCCGCGGCGTACGGGTGGCATCGACATGATCGAGGCCGTGGTTACCTGGATATCGGTCGGGATCGCCGTGCTCGGCCTCATCGCCGCGCACCTTGTGATCGCGCGAGGCCTGCTCGAATACTCTCGCGGCCGTCGCCGCAGCGTATAAGGTGGGGGATGACGGTTGAGGTCGCGGGTTGAGCGTTGCGCGTCAGAGAACTCTAAAGTTCCTCTGCGTTCCGCGTCGCATTTTCGACAAGGTGCCGAGTCCGGTTCGGCCGTCACTGTCGGCCTCCGTATCGAGCTCGGCGCGCAAAGGGAGCACAACGATAGATGCCTAACTGGAAATGAGATGATTACGGCCTGCCGCGAGAGCGCTGGCCGGTCCGGCGCGTGCATTTGCTGACAGCCCCCTTCAATGAGGAGGCAACAATGACCCGCCGATATGTCGTCGCTGCGCTCGCTTTTGCGGCCGCGGCATGCAGCAGCGGAAGCAACGTCCAGGTTCGAACGCAATCGGCGCCGGCCTTTGCGACAACCGGTCGCTCGACGTTCCGGATCCTGCCCGTGCCAGCTCGCACGGATGGAGGGACCCTTCCCTCGAACGATCCGATGCTTGCGAACTCCATTACCAACCGGCAACTCCGACAGGACGTTCGGCAGGCGCTCGAGGCCCGCGGCTATCGTCCTGCCGATGGCGAGCGTGCCGATTTTGACGTCGCGGTCTACGCCGCGGCGAACCAGGCCCTCGACATTCGAAGCTACGACTATGGCTACACCTGGCGAGGCTGGCCCCGGGAGTACACCACCGTGACGCCATACGAGAAGGGCACGGTCATCCTCGATCTCGTCGATCCAGGGACGCGCCAGCTCTTGTGGCGTGGGCAAGGCGTCGCGCAGGTGTCGGACAATCCCAATAAATACGCGAACGAAATGGGTAAGGTCGTCGACAAGATCGCGAAAAAGCTTCCCGAGGCTCACTCCTAGAGCCGGTGGATCGGCTGCTCCAGGCTAGTGGTCTGGAGCAGCAACGCCCGCGGTTAAATGCCTCAGGCAGTAGCCGCGCATGGCTGGTATCCTTCGCAATCATACGGGAACAATGGCTCGACGAGTCTCGTTGGCCATCTGTCGCGCGGGCAAGCCACGCCGTCCCGGTGAAGGGATCGACCTGGCACCTATGACGATCGCACCGTGAAGCGAACACTCGGTCTCACGTTAGGCGTGGCCGCCATCCTGGCGAGTCGCGTCACCGCCCAGTTGCCCTACAAGAATCCAGCTCTCCCCCTCGACGTCCGCGTCCATGATCTCATCAGGCGTATGACGCTCGAGGAGAAGTTCTGGCAGCTGTTCATGATTCCCGGCGGTCGTGCGGACTCTGCCGCCGACTACTCGCACGGCGCGTTCGGATTGCAGAATCGGAGCGCGACGAACGCGAAGACCGACGCTCAGCTCCAAAACTCTCTCCAGCACTACTTCGTCGACTCCACTCGCCTGGGCATTCCGATCATCCCGTTCGAGGAGGCCGTTCACGGCGTGATGCGATCAGGGGCAATGGTGTACCCCGCCGCGATCGCTCTTGCGGCAACGTTCGATTCGGGGCTGGTTCGCGAGGTCGCCTCAGCGATCGCACGTGAGGCGCGAACACGCGGCATTCGCCAGGTGCTCTCGCCAGTCGTGAATCTCGCGACTGACGTCCGGTGGGGACGCGTGGAGGAGACATACGGCGAGGATCCTGTGCTCGCGTCAGTGATGGCGCGCGCGTTCGTCGGACCTTTCGAACGACAGGGCGTGATCGCCACACCGAAGCATTTCGTCGCGAACGTCGGCGAGGGAGGGCGCGACAGCTATCCGATCGACGTCGACGAACGAACGCTCGAGGAGCTGTTCTATCCCCCATTTCGCGCCGCGATTGTCGACGCGGGCGCTGGCTCGGTGATGACGGCGTACAACTCTGTCGACGGGACGCCGGCGTCACAGAATCGCGCGCTACTAGACAAGACATTGAGGCGCGATTGGCACTTTAAAGGATTCATAATCTCCGATCAGGCCGCCGTCGGGGGCGCCGTGGTACTCCACCACACCGAGGCCAACACGGCATCAGCGGCGAAGCACGCTCTGGAGGCGGGTCTGGACGTGATCTTTCAGTCCGAGTACCGACAATACAGACCTTGGCTTGCGGCGTTTCGAAGCGGAGCGATCGCGCCTAACGTGATCGATAGCGCCGTCGCGCGTGTACTGCGCGCAAAGTTCGCGCTCGGTCTGTTCGAGCATCCGTACGTCGACCCGGACAGCGCGGCCGCATGGCAGGACAATGCCGAGTCGCGGTCACTCGCGCGTGAGGCGGCTCGGAAATCGGTCGTACTGCTCCAGAATCACGCGGGTACGCTGCCGTTGTCGTCGACCGTCGCGAGTGTGGCCGTGATCGGAACCGACGCCGCTGAGCCGCGGCTGGGCGGCTATACGCTCGACAGCGCCCGCGGCGTCTCGATCCTCGACGGACTCCGAGCCCGCTTTGGCGACCGCGTGCGCTATGCGCCGGGACCCGGCCGTTCGGGCGAGGAGTATGCCGTCGTGCCGGAGCAAAACCTCGATTCGCTTCGTGGTGAGTATTTTGATAACATTACGCTGTCGGGCCCACCGCGCCTAACGCGCGACGACGAGAACATCGATTTCCATTGGACGTTCAATGCGCCTTCCCGAGGATTGCAGATTGGCTGGTACTCGGTGCGTTGGACTGGCCGGCTCGAGGCACCC
>DATBBP010000146.1:0-1603 GCA_036270935.1 Gemmatimonadaceae bacterium | reverse complement strand
CAGGCAAGTTTGATCAGTACAAACGCGATATTCCCTATGCAACGCTCGGGCAGGCGTTTCAGAATCTGACGCGACAAATACTCGGTCAAGGCGAGGCGGAGGTCGGGCATTGGCGTAACAGACTGAATGAAGCGGTTGGATCGAACGGGCAGTTGATCGTCAACCTGATTCCCGAAGTCGAGGACATCATCGGTCCTCAGCCGATGGTGCCGGAACTTCCGGCGCAGGACGCGCAAATTCGCTTTCAAGGGGTATTTGGACGTTTTATCCGTGCCTTCGCGTGTGCTGAGCGCCCACTCGTGCTCTTTCTGGACGATTTGCAATGGCTCGACGCCGGCACGATCAGCCTGCTTCAGAGTTTTCTTGCGACGCCGAGCCTGCAGAACCTGTTGCTCGTCGGCAGCTATCGCGACAACGAGGTGGGTCCCGCTCATCCACTGACCCGGGCACTCGTGGCGATCCGCGAGTTGGGCGTCCCTGTTCACGATATCGTGCTCGCGCCGCTACAGGTAGACGACGTGGCACGTCTCATCGGTGAGGCTATGCACGCTGAACCGGTCGACGTGTTGAGCCTCGCGCAATTTATCCTGGAGAAGACCGGTGGCAACCCCTTCTTTACGGTTGAGTTTCTCAAGATGCTCGCCGAAGAGCGTCACCTCACGTTCGATCCCATGCGCCGAAGCTGGAGGCACGACATTGCAAGCCTTCACGAGGCGTGCTTCTCGGATAGCGTAGTCGACCTGATGGTCAGCAAAATCGAGCGTGTTTCGGACCTCGCTCAGGTCGCGCTCAAACAATTCGCGTGTTTCGGCAATAGCGCGAGCACCGCGATGCTCGCGCGTGTCGGCGGCACGTCGGACGCGCAGGTACATCGCTCGTTCGCCGATGCGGTGGAAGCTGGTCTCGTGTTTCGGCGCGAGCACGGCTATGCGTTTTTGCACGACCGCGTACAGGAAGCCGCCTATGCGCTGATTCCCGCCGAGGAGCGCGCAGCCGCTCACCTGCGAATTGGCCGGATGTTCTCGACAAACGTGACGGCGGCGGATCTCGAACAGAACGTCTTCGAGATCGTCAATCAGTACAACCGGGCAGCCGGCCTCGTCGATGACCCGGCTGAGCGCGAGGGTGTAGTGGAATTCAACCTGATTGCCGGGCGGCGTGCGAAGACCTCGTCGGCCTATGCGTCGGCATTGACTTACCTGTCGATGGGGAGTGCGATGCTCGGTGGCGAGGCTTGGGAGACTCACTATTCGCTCAAGTTCGCACTGGAGAGCAACCTGGCCGAGTGCGAGTTCCTGACTGGCGATACGGACTCGGCCAAGGAGCGGTTATCGAACTTGTCCAGGCTTGCCGCCACTCTGTCCGATCGCGCTGCGGTGACATGGTTGCGCGTCACACTCTTCACCGCGCTCGACCAGAGTGATATGGCCGTGCAGATCTGCCTCGACTATCTTCGCAATGTCGGGATTGACTGGACACCTCATCCCACCCGTGACCAGACACGAAGCGAATATGATCGGCTGCTCGCTCGAATCGGCGATTCTCCAATTGAATCGCTGATCGATTTGCCGCTCCTCACCGATATTGACCGGCGCGCGACGCT
>DATBBP010000145.1:0-6533 GCA_036270935.1 Gemmatimonadaceae bacterium | reverse complement strand
TCAATTAAACTCCACGGGAAAGGCAGATTGTTCGCTGCGATCAGAAACGAGGGGAATGTGACGGTAACCAATACGACGTTCGATGGCACACTCGAGCAGAAGCTCGAACAGTTCAAGCACGATCGCGTGTACAAGCGATTGAACTATCTCGATTCGCCGCAGTCGGCGTGGGTGCAGATGGAGGGACGAGGTGAGATTCTGATTCTCTCGTCGAACAACTATCTCGGATTGTGTGACGAGCCGTCGGTGATCGAGGCGGGCATCGACGGGCTTCGACGCTATGGTGCCGGCACAGCGAGCGTGCGCTTCATCTGCGGCACCTTCACAATTCATCGTGAACTGGAAGAGGCACTCGCGCGTTTCGTCGGCACGGATTCGTCGATGAGTTTCGTGTCCGCCTGGAATGCCAACGAGGGATTGACCAGTACGATCGTTCAGCAAGGGGATTTCGTCTTGTCGGACGCGCTCAATCACGCTTCGATCATCGACTCGATGCGGTTGGCGAAGGCAATCACCAAATGCACGACGGCGGTTTACAAGCACGGTGACATGGACGACCTGCGCGAAAAGCTCCGCGCAGCATCGAGCGCGCGTCGTCGATTGATCTGGACGGACGGAATATTCTCGATGGAGGGTGCGATTGCGAAGCTTCCCGAGATTCTCGAGATTGCTCGATCACACGATGCGATAGTGCTCGTTGACGATTCGCACGCGACAGGAGTGCTCGGGAAGAATGGGCGCGGGACGGCGGAGCATTATGGGTTGGTCGGCGAGGTCGACGTCATTACTTCGACGCTCGGTAAAGCCCTAGGCGGTGCAGCGGGCGGCTTCGTCGCGGGATCTGCGGTGCTCACCGATTATTTGACCCAACGATCACGTCCACAGCTTTTCTCGAATGCGCTTCCGCCGACGGTGGCCTCCAGCGCGTTGGCCGCGGTGCGATTGATCGAGCAACATCCGGAGCGCGTTGAGACGCTGCGTGAAAACTCGCGCTACTTCCGCGAGCAGATCATCGAGGCCGGCTTCAAACCATTGCCAGGCGAAACGCCGATCATTCCGATCATTGTCGGCGAGACGGCCGCCGCGATCCAAATGAGCGACATGCTGCTCGACGAGGGCGTATTCGTCACTGGATTTGGTTACCCAGTTGTGCCACAGGGACAGGCGCGCGTTCGTTGTCAGATCTCGGCGGCGCACTCGCGCGACGATCTTAATACTGCAATTCAGGCTTTCAAGAAGGTTGGTCGTCGGCTGAACATCATCTAACGCCAACGCAGCTCAGCGCGCACAACGCACCGTGATGACCAAGCGCTTCCAACTGGCGACGTCATCGCCGGCGACACGGCTCACCTCAGCCGTGTAACGTTCACCGCCGAACATCGTTGGAACGAGCCAGGAATTCACGTCAGGCGACAGATGTCCAACGACATCTCCGCCGCGCGCGTGGACCCACACGTTCGGCTGATCGATGCCCGGCGGGTCGGGGACGAGAATGAGCTTGTCGCCCTCTTTGAGACGCTGGACAACAGCGGTGCGCCGCCCAAAGACGGTGCCGTAGACCGGGGTGAGAAACTCCCGCGCTCCCGGGAGAATCGACGACATAGGGCCTCCGTAACAGCAAGCAAATCGGAATGGCTTGATGGAGCTGCCCACCCCCGGTTCGGGCCGCGGGCCTGCTTTCCCTTCCCATAGTATGGCACGAGCGCGCGAAAGGGCAAACCGTGACGCCCCGGCGCTTTTACGCGTCCGAACAGCAGGGGAAACCCTTCACTAATAGAACCTCAGCTTCGAGGATTCGTATGCGAGTCACCCGTGCCCTGGCCGCCGCAATGGCGATTGTCGCCGCGATGCCGCGTGTTGGGACGGCACAGTTAGGAAGCGCATTCAAGGATGCGTGGTTCTGGGGCGTGAAGGCCGGCGGTATGGACTTCAACTCCGGGACTACGACGCACCGTCAAGCGCCACTTGGTGGGATTGAATGGCTCATCACCCGCAGTCACGGTGGTCTTTACGTCTCCTACTCCGAGGCGTTCTTCACCGATCAGGCGGCGATCCTAACGAACAGCAGTCCATCGGACACGCTTCCGCGCATCATCAACCTGAAGAATATGCGCCGGCTGGATGTAGCGGCGATGGTCTTCCCCGGTAGCAATTTGTACGTGCATCCGTACGCCGGGATTGGCTTTTCGGTCAAGCAAATCAGCAGCGCGGCGGCCGCGGACAATAATTTCGCGACGGTGGACGAGTACAACGCCACGCAAGCGTACATCTCGGCGCTGAGGACGGGCGCGTCACCGTACTTCGTCGCCGGCAGTCAGCTTCGCTTGATCGGGTTCTCGGTGTTCTTCCAGGGCACGGCAAGCCCCGCGCAGAAGAACATGTTTCTCTACAACGGCAAAGCGTTCCACCTCACATATGAGGCCGGCATCAGATACAATGTCGGCAGCTCGATCAGTAAAGACTGACCGAATCGCATTCAGAACGACGAAGAGCCTGCGTGACACCGACGCGGGCTCTTTCTTTTGACGCGTGTCAGCGGTCGGCCGGCAGACGTGGAAAGCTCGGCGGCGTCTTGGAGACGAAGGGGTTGTCCGAGACGAACCATCGCAGCGGCCAATCGGCTGATCGAGAGATGCCGACGCGTGGCGTTACGGTCACCGCCTCACGAGAGACATCGACGCCGCGGCGGATAATGATGGGTGGCGATTGCAGCGGAGTGCGATTATGGCGCGAGTCGATGCCTAACGCCTGGCAGAGTTTCCCCGGTCCATTGGTGAGATCGTTGTCGCGTCGGGAGCGAATACCGCGGCGGGCGCGCATCAGATCAATGCCGCCGATCGGCTCGAGCGCGCGAACGAGAACCGCGCTCGGCTCGCCTTCCGCGCGCGTGACGGCGTTGAAGCACCAGTACATGCCGTAGATGAAATAGACGTACGCGATGCCTGGTGGACCGTACAGGGGCTCGGTTCGCGCCGTGCGTCCCGCGGCTGCGTGACAGGCGAGATCATGCTCGCCGAGGTACGCCTCCGTCTCGACGATACGTCCACTCGTTGTGCCTTCGCGAGTGCGGCATTCCAGAATTGCACCGAGGAGTTCGCGCGCCACAAGCTCCGTCGGACGATCATAGAATTCGAGAGGAAGCACGGCGGAACGCCTCGAGACCCGCCGTGCGCTTGCCGCGATGCTAATCAATTCTCGGTCTTCGGGGCTTTTTTGGTCCGCGCGCGGCGATGCGCCGTCTTGGCAGCAGTGCGAGCACGCGACTTTCGTGGCGTTGGCGCCGTTGAGGCAGGCGTCGGCGCTTCCGCGGGAGCGGCGACGACGACCGTCTCCATCGAGGCGGCAGGTGTGCGACGTCCACCACGCTTCCGACCACCGCGGTGGGGCTCCTCGTCGCTGACGCTCGGAGCTGAAACCTCGAGCACGGGGGTCTCCGGCGCCGGAACAGCAGCCACGTGCTCGACCGCTGGCTCGGACGGCGTTGCCGTCTCGCGCGGAGGCGCGGGCTCGTCGACCACTCCAACGGCAAGGAGCTCGGGCGGCGGACCCTCCAGACGGCCCCGGCCGCGACCACCACCTCCGCGCGGTCCCATTCCGAGCCGCGGTGCCGGCGCACCTAACGTCGGACGCGGCGGCGAAGTCGCGGTATCCGCTCGCGCAACTTGATCGGTAACCGGGAGCGCCTCGGCGGCACGAGCGACCTCGAAATCGTCGCCGCGCCGTCGGAGATCGATCACGCCGGAGTCATGCGCATCCTTGAGAATGCGGATGAACATCCGCTCATGGAGGCTTTCGCTGTCCCGGCCGAGGATCTCGCGAGCTCGCTGCCTAACGGCACTCGCTCGAGTCGTGTCATCATCGTCCGTCGTGAGGGTCTCGACGGCGCGTCGGACGAGATCGAATGCCTCGTTGCGCGTTAGGCGCTCGCCGGCCGCGCCGATGACATCGCCCGCCGGAGCCGCCGGCTCCTCGGCGAGACGGAGCGGCGCAGGCAAATCGGCGCCCGCCGCCGGTGTGGTCGAAGGCGCGCGAGCGCGATCCTCACGCTCTCGTCCGCGGCCGCGACCCCGGCCGCGTCGCCCACGTCGGCCGCGCTCCTCTCGCTCGTCCGTAGGCTCGGCAGCCTCGCGCTGTACAACACCGTCGGCGTGGGCGCTCGGACGCTCGACTTCGACAGGCTCGAGCGCGGGAACCGCGGGGCGAACCTCGGGCGCCGCTGTCGCCTGCGGCGGTCCAACCTCGAGCTGGCCGTTCTCGAGCTTCGTCACTGACAGCAGGCCACGCTCATGCGCCTGTTGTACGAAGCGCGAGAACTTGGACATGCCGAGGTTCTTCTCGTCGAACGTGGGATCGATGTCCTGCATGACCTGCTTCAGCCGATCCGACCGCATAACGTCGCCGTTTCGCTTCATGCGAGTTACGGCTTCACTAACGAGCTCCCACGGATCGAACTTGCGTGCTGGCTCGTCGTCGCTCGCCTTCATCAGGCCCGCGAGCGCGTTGTAGCTGTAGTACTCGTCGCAATTCTGAACGAGCAGATCGCTCGACGATTCGCGAATGCCCACGCCAATCACATACTTTCCGTACTCCTTGAGCTTTATAACCAGACTCGAAAAATCGGAATCACCGGATAGGAGAATGAACGTTCCAATTTCGGGTCGAGTAAAAACGAGCTCGAGCGCGTCGATAGCAAGTCGAATGTCCGTCGCGTTCTTCTTCGATGATCCGTACGCGGGAGCGAAGATCAGATCGATGGACGCCTCGGAAAGCGGCACGATGTATTGCGGATATCGTCGCCAGTCGGCGTAGGCGCGTTGAACAGCGACCTTGCCCTTGATGATGTCCGACGACAGGAGCGTGCGCAGCTCCTTTCCGAGATCGGAGCGAATGCCCATCGTGACATTGTCAAAATCGATGAGTAGCGCGGCGTTCGGCGCGTGGACAAATGGGGCAGCGAGGGAGTGGCTTGCGGCGATTGCGCCGGGACCACGGTGAATGAGGGCGCCCTGCGTACGCGACGCGGGGCTCGAAGCGGGAGTGCGCGGATGGCGTCCGTTCATGAACTTCTCTGCGGGTTGTGCTTTGTGCGCGTCCCGCGACCGGCTCTCTCGCACAAAATGCGAGACGAGTCAGCCGCTCGCGCATCTACAGGCAAGTGGCGTGAGCCGAGGCGACCCGACGGGTCGTGGAGGCGTACTGCGACGTCTCCGCGCACGGTCTCGCCGGTGCCGCGTCACACTTCACTCGCGCTGAGCGATTTCAAGACTGCCGGCCGACCAGTTGCGGGCGGACCGAGAGTCGGGGCGTAATCTAAATGTGGACGGCGTCCCGTGAAAGACGGTAACTCATTTCGAGCTAGCAGTTTTGCTCGCCCGTCACATTCCGATGGCCTTCAGGATGACTCGTTTGGGCCGCTGACCATCCCATTCGCCATAGAAAATGCGCTGCCAAGGACCGAGGTCGAGGCGACCCTTGGTCACGGGAACAATCACCTCGTGTCCGATCGTGAGCGATCGTAAATGCGCGGCAGCGTTGTCTTCACCGGTTCCGCTATTGTGGCGATATCGCGCCGGATCCCACGGTGCGATGTCTTCCTCGAGCCACTGCAGAATGTCTTGCCAGAGATTCGGCTCGTGATCGTTTACGAAGATTGACGCAGAAATGTGCATCGCCGACACGAGAACCATACCATCGTCTATGTCGGCCGAGGAGCGGCATTCCTCTACCTTGTCGGTGATGTCGATGATTTCCTGTCGTTTCTTCGTGTTGAAGGTGAGGTAATCGGTGTGCGTCTTCATGATGCGACGAGGTGGTAGACGTGGGTGGATGGCTCCCTGTACCGTCGGTATGTTTCTTCACGAAACTGCCATTCGGGCCTGCGCGTAAGAGGTGCCAGTGAAGCGAGTTGGGTTTCGTGGTCGCCTCTTTACCATCCTCCTGTCCTTTGCCCTTATCCCGTCGATCGTACTCGCGTTATCGGGCGGGATCACGAGCTATTGGGCGTTGAAGCTCGTCGGGGCGCAGGCGGCCTGGGATAGCGTTGCCGCCTCTGGAAACCGAGCTCTTGGCGCCGCGCGTACTGCGCCGCTCACCGCGGCTCAGCGTAAGGCACTCACGCAGTTCGATAGCACACTGGGAGCGAATGCCCTTCAGGCGACGAGAGCGAGCTACATCTACAAGACAGCTGCAGCCCGCGCACTCGCGGGCGCACTCGTTTCCTTTCTCCTTCTCGCGCTCTTGGCGTCGCGGGTCGCGGGGCATCTGAGCCGCAACATGAGCCGGCCACTACAAGAGCTCGTCGGTTGGACGGAGCGGATCGGTCGAGGCCAGCCGCTGCCCGAAGGCCCGCCGCGGCGTGGCGCGCCGGAGTTCGAGGTTCTGCGACAGCGCATGCGCGATATGTCACGCGAGTTGGAGCTTGGCCGCGCCCGGGCGATCGAAGCTGAGCGTGCCGCGACGCTGCGAGAATCGGCGCGGCAAGTGGCCCATGAGCTCAAGAATCCGCTTACGCCAATTCGCTTCGCCGTCGAGCG
>DATBBP010000144.1:0-14351 GCA_036270935.1 Gemmatimonadaceae bacterium | reverse complement strand
GCGTCGGCTCCCCACTCCGGCTTGTCGGTCACGCGGCAGCGCGGCTGGGTTCCGCCGCCCCACTCGTCGGTGAAGAGCATCTTCGTTCCGTCGTTGTTGAAGCTCGCCGAGTGCCAGAACGAGAAGTTCGAGTCGGCAACGGCACCGATGCGCTTCGGGTGCGCGGGATCGCGAATGTCGAGCAGCACACCATAGCCGCCACACGCACCACCGGCGAGGCCGATCTCTGGATACGCTGTGATGTCGTGACATTGCTGCGGACCGCGCCGCGGACCGCCCGCGCCGATCATTTTCTGGATGAGCGCCGGCAAATCCTGTCGCAGTTTCGCGCTGTCGGCGGATGTCGGCTCTCCTGTGCCGCCGCGCAGCTTGACGAGGCTGTCGAGCAAGTGCTTGCTGAACTCGGACGGGAGCACCCGCTCGGCGCCGAATGCCACGTACGTGAACTCACCACGCGCGCGCGCCGCGGCGGCAATCTTTGTGGCGGCCGCGATGTCTTCCGGCGCTTCAGCGTGGCCCTCGACCGGCATCAGGTTGGCGAGAATCGGCGGTTTGCTCACCACGTGCGCGTCCTGCGGGTGCGACACCGGTACCTGGATGACTTCGATGCGGAACAACTCGCTATTCGGGTCATTCGACGGGTCCATCGCCGAGCAGCCGGCGAGCTCGTTAGGCGAGCGGACCGGTGCGGAACCGGAGATATAGATGTAAACGTTGGACTTGTCGTTTGGATCGGTGACGACGCTGTGCGTGTGCGATCCACGGCATGTCTGTACTACGCCGATCAGCTTCGGGTGCGCGAGGTCGGCAATGTCATAGATGCGAATGCCGCGCAGCCGCTCCTTGCTGACCGTGTCCGCGACGCCCTGTGTGCCGCAGTCGTTGCGCCCGTTGAGCGACTCGCTCGACTCGAAGAGGAGATTCCCGTGTACCGAGACATCGCTCTGTGTACCGGGACAGAGGTACGAAGAGAAGAGCGTCGGCTTGGTCGGGTTCGAAACGTCCCAGATCTGATAGCCGCTGAAATTTCCCTGGATCACGTACTTTCCGGTGAAGGCCAGGTCGGAGTTCCACTTGCTTGCGTCGCCCGGATCGCTGCGGTTGATGAAGCCGGCAGAAGGTTGCGTCGTCGAAACGAGCGACAGGTTCCACGACGCTTGCGCCGCATTGAACCAGCCACCAGGGAGCCCGACCCGTCGATCGGGCTTGGGTGCCGAAGTAGACATGTCGGGCACCGGCACCGCCGCGCCGGCCATCGTGATGTTGCCCTTGGACGTCGCGCAGCCCGCGACGAAAGCGACACCAAGAGCGACCGAGACTGGACGAATGAGTACGCGTGTCACGGGAGACTCTCTCTAGGAGTGGATCGGTGGAAGGGAACAGGCCTCTGTTCCCGTGAGGCACATCATACGGGCGATCGCACCCCGGTCGCAACCACGCCGCCCGCTGGCGATGGTGACTTAGCGGCCAAAGAGAAAGCGCCGACGGGATCCGTAATCCCGTCGGCGCTTCACGAGCTTGCCACCAGTTACCTGGCGACTTACTGACTCACGAGGGTAACCGTAGCCATGTTGCAGGAGGAGTACGACACGTCGGCTGATGCGCTGCCCTGCTGGTTGGTGACGTCGATGCGAACGTGTCCGCCGGCGAAGGGCGAGAGCGACGTGCCTTGAGCGACGCCATCGGCGCACGCGGCGCTGTATTGCAGCGGGTCGATGGTCGTCACCGTGAACGACGCGACGCGATTGCCTTGGCGATAGCTGATCGTTCCGTTAGGCGAGTACACGCCGTCGGGCAGCGATTGGCCGGCGGTGATCGATTGACCCTGCAGGGCCGCGAACGTTGCCGTCCAGTTTATGCCGACCGACGCGCTGGGGTAGCCACTGAGCGCCGCCACTTCCGTCCAGTTTTCAGTCTGCGAGAGGCCGTTCGACGAAGCGGTTACCGATCCATTCCCATCGCGCGACACATAGCCGCTACCGTTGGCGCCCGAGAAGGCGAGCTTGAAGTTGTCGAGGCCGAAGCTGAGCGAGAGGCTCGGCGTCGACGGTTGCAGATCGGTGATGTGCAATGCGCCCGTGATGTCGTAGCTGCTGGTCTGATCGGCGAAGTGGCATGCCGGGAGCGAAAACGTGAGGCTCCAGTTGTCGGGAATCAGATCGCCGTCGGTATCGACGGGCGGGTTCTGCGACGCAACACCGCATTGCGCAATATCCGTCGCCCCCGCCGTCCGACTGAACGCGAGGCCGCGGGTCATCGTCGCCGCCGAGCGCGGCACGCGTGAGAAGCTCGGTGCTCCGCCGTTGGTGCTCATCACGTCCTGCGCGGTAAGCTGAGCGACGCCGCCTTCGAGCTCTGTGGCGACGGATTCACCAATTGCCTGCACCTGATCTGGTGTAACGTTGAGCGGTGTCGTGCCGGAGTCACTGCAGCTGGCGAGCGCGAGCGCGCCGATCGCGAGCACGCCGGCACGCGCGAGTGTACGACGCGAGATGGACATGGGTGGGTGGGGTGGGCTTGTGGTTGGGAAGTAGGGCGTGCAGCGCTCTACTTTCATCCACATAACGATCGAGGCTGCCTCGGGGATACGTGACGATCAACGACATCTGCCGCCGGCGGCTTGCCGCCCAATTCCTCACGACGCCCGGCCCTGCTCGGGCGAGCGACGTCGTTCGCGCGCTGGGTGCTGTCCAGGCTCAAGACTATGCCGGGGCGAAGTGGGGCATCGCGCAGCGCATGCGCGGCGCCACCGACGCGTCGATTGAACACGAGATCGACGAGGGGCGCATCCTGCGGACGCATCTCCTTCGCCCCACGTGGCATTTCGTCGCTGCCGAGGACCTGCGTTGGATGCTCGAGCTCACCGCGCCGCGAGTGAGTGTCGCAAACGCACACTACAGCCGGCATCTCGGGATCGATCCTAAAGTTTTTCGTCGTAGCAACGCGCTGCTCACGAAGGTGCTCGCTGGCGGCAAATGCCTTACGCGCACCGAGCTACGTCTCGAATTCCAGCGTGCACGTGTGAAAATTCCAACGGCTCAACACCTCGGTCATCTCATGATGCAGGCCGAGCTGGACGGTGTGGTGTGCAGCGGGCCGCGTCGCGGAAGACAGTTCACCTATGCGTTGCTTGACGAGCGCGTGCCGTCGTTGCCAGCGCTCAGCCGCGACGAGGCATTGCTCGAGCTGACGCGCCGGTACTTCACCACGCGTAGCCCCGCGACGCCGCACGACTTCGCTTGGTGGTCGGGCCTAACGATGAAAGATGCAAAACGCGGCATCGATCTCGCCGGCCGGGAGATGGAGCCACTCACGTTAGGCGGGCAAGTCTACTGGATCTCTGCCGCGGCGCCGCCACCACCTCGGTCGAAGCGCACGGTCAACCTGCTCCCGAATTACGACGAGTACTTCATTGGCTTCCGTGATCGTCGCGCATGCGGCGAGCGCATTGGCCACACGAAGCCGATAACGGGAGGCACAACGCTCATTCCGCACGTGATCGTTATCGACGGACAGCTCGTTGGCGCGTGGAGACGCATAATCGCGGCGGATCGCGTGCGAGTCGTGGCATCGCCCATGACAACGCTAAGCGCCGCCGAGCAGAAGGGAGTTCGCGAGGCAGTTCGGCGGTTCGGCGCCTTTCTCGATGCACCGGTCGAGATCGACGCATGAGGCGCTGTCGTGCAATGAATGAAAAGGAGGAATTGGACTCATAATCGGCGTGGCCATAGCGTGGCGTTACCTGATCTCGCCATTCGCTTCAACCGCTCACCACTATGAGATCCGCTCTCGGCTGGCTCTCGCGCGAAGCAGGGCTCCGATTCCTGGCGCGACGTAAGGCGGCATGCATGGTCGCTGTGCTCACGATGGCGCTCGCGCTGGGTGCCAACACCGCCGTCTTCTCCGTCGTCAAGACATTTCTTCTCGCGAGTATTGGCGTTCCCGACGCGGAACGACTCTTCCTCATCGCGCCGATGCGCAATCTTCCAGGACGAGGTTCGGTCGTCTTCAACGAGGCGTACCCGAACTATCAGCTGATCCGCAGCACCCAGCGCGCCTTTGCCGAGGTGACGTGCATCGCGCAGGGCGTCGCGGGCTGGGACGACCATGGCGAATCACGGCCACTACAGACTGCCAGGGTGACAGCGAGCTTCTTCTCGACGGTCCGTGTGTTCCCGATTCTCGGCCGCGGCTTCAACGCATCGGAGGAGGGTCCGCTGCCGGCGCACGTGGCCGTGATCAGCAATGCACTGTGGCATTCCGCGTTCAACGGCGATCGCTCGGCCCTTGGCAACACGCTCATCCTCGACGGAGAGCCGCACACCATCATCGGCGTCATGCCGGACGGATTCACGCAGCCTGTGCCGACCGACATTTGGCTGCCATTCGATCTGCCGCCACAGGCGCGTATCGCTGTAACCGGCGCGCGCACGCTCACCGTGTACGGTCGCCTGGCGGAGGGCGTTCCGCGAGCACGAGCCGACGCCGAGGCGAGGGACCTGACGAAGCGCGCTGTCGCGGCGACGCGCGAGAATCGCGATTTCTGGTACGAGGCCCGGCCGCTGCGCGGCGTTCTGCTCGGCGGCGCGGACTCGACGGTGCTGCTCGTCCAGGCCGGAGCGATTGTTCTCCTGCTGCTCGCGATTCTGAATCTCGCGTCGTTGTTGCTCGCGTGGGGATTCGAGCGACGGCGGGAGTTCGCCGTTAGGCAGGCCCTCGGTGCCGGACAAGGCCGTGTCGTGCGCATGCTCTTCTTGCAAAGCGTCGTCGTCGTCGCCGCCGGTGCGGCGCTCGGCTTGGTCTCGACTCGGCTAATCGTGCCGTGGCTCCGCCACCTCGATCTCAACCAGGCGCTGACCTTCTTCACGTCGCAGATCTCGCTCGACCCGAGCGTTCTTTTCGCGAGTGCCGTCGTCGCGGTACTGTCAGGGCTCGCCGCGGGAATACTGCCCGCCTTCTTCAGTCGCAACACGGATGTCGCGACCGAACTGCGCTCGGGAGAGCGGAGCGCTACCCTTTCGCCAGCGGCGCTCAGATGGCAACAAGGGATGGTCGTGTTACAGGCGGCGCTCTCGGTGGTCATTCTCGCCGCGGCGGCGCTCATCGGTGTGAGCTTCGTGAAGCTCGTTAGGGTACCGATCGGGTTCGCGCCGCGTGACCTGCTCGTGGCGCGAATCAATCTGCAGAGCCCCGTCTATCAGCAGTCCGCGGCTCGCACGCGCTTCGGTCGTGACCTGCTCGACAACCTAGCACGCGAGTCGGAGATTGCGTTCGCCGCATTCACCTCCACGCTTCCCGTGGGGGACGGGCTCTGGGGCGGCCGATTCTTCATCGAGTTGCCGGACGGTTCGCTGAGCACGGAGCCGATGCTCCTGCACATTCGCCGGACGTCGACGAACTACATGCCAACGATCGGCATTCCGCTCGTCACGGGTAGGCAGTTCACGACAAGCGACGACTCCGTGTCGCCGAAAGTGGCGATCGTGAGCCGCAGCCTCGCCGCGCGCCTCTGGCCCAACGAGAGCGCAATCGGCAAGCGCATCTATCGACTTGCGGTCGGCGTCCCACAGCCGGTGGCACACGAGGTGATCGGCGTTGCTGGCGACGTCATGGACGCGGGCAATAGCGTACCGCCCGGCGAGACGGTGTACCTGCCGTGGGACCAGGTCTCGACGACGCAGATGTCGATAGTCGTTAGGCCAAGAGCTGGAAGTGCTGCCGCATTGGCGGCGCTGCGACGCGCGTTGCGTCACACCGACCCTGTCGTTGCTGCGCACGACGAAGCGAGTCTCGACGCACTCCTTGCGCAGGCCAACGCTCTGCCGCGCTTGCAAAGCCTGCTGCTTCTCACGTTCGCGATCGTCGCGGTGGGAATCTCGATGCTGGGCAGCTATGGCGTGATGAGCCAGCTCGTCTCGACGCGGGAGCGTGAGTATGCGCTAAGGCTCGTCTTTGGCGCGTCGCCGTCGGAGCTGGGGCGCTCAGTGCTGGGTAGAGTGGGAACGTTGACACTGCCGGGCGTCGTCGTGGGTCTTCTCACTGTGGTCCTCCTGGGTGGGACGCTCAAGCGATTCGTATTCGGCGTCGAGCCGAGGTCAGTGGCGGTGCTGTCGACGGTGAGCGCGGGGATGCTGCTCGTCGCTTTCGCCGCCACACTGCCTTCGATGGTGCGCGCGATGCGCGTCGACATCCGCCGCAGCATGGGCGCGCAATGAAATAATGGATTCCGGAGCGGTATACCGCCCGCCACCCTATCGAGGTTGCAACTTTCGGCGCATCATTGGGCCGCCCCAACCCAACCTGATGATGCGAATCCTTCTTCTTCTCGCCCTCGCCGCTCAGCAACAACAGCCGACTTCGATTCGGCCGCTCGTTCCGAGCCCACCGAAAAAAGAGCAGCAGGTTTTTGGGCCGTCGGCGGCCGTGCCCGCGTCGGCCCGCGGCGTGCGCGACCGCGGTGAGCTTGCCGCGTTCCTCGATGGCGTCATGGCCGCGAACCTGCGCGACAAGCACGTCGCCGGTGCGACGGTCGCCGTCGTGAAGGATGGCGCGCTCTTCTACGCCAACGGTTACGGTTACTCCAATGTCGCGCGGCGAGCGCCCGTCGACCCCGAGCATTCGCTGTTTCGAATTGGCTCAACGAGCAAGCTGTTCACGTGGACCGCCGTTATGCAGCTCGTCGAGCAGGGGAAGCTCGATCTCGATACCGACGTCAACAAGTACATCGATTTCAAGATTCCGGCGACGTATCCCCAGCCGATCACGCTGCGTCACATCATGACGCATACGCCCGGTTTCGAGGAAGACGGCCGCGATCTCATCATCGACGACTCGACGAAGATGGTTCCGCTCGGCCGCTGGCTCGCGACGCACATTCCTGGTCGCGTTCGACCGCCGGGTACGTACGCGTCGTACTCGAACTACGCCACCGCGCTCGCTGGCTACATCGTCCAGCGCAAGTCCGGGGAGTCCTATGACGACTACATCGAGCATCACATTCTCACGCCGTTAGGCATGACGGAGACGTCGACGCGCCAGCCGTTGCCCCCACGCCTCAAAGGCGACATGTCGGAGGGCTACGTCTGGCAGGGCGGAACCTACGAGCCGCAGAAGTTCGAGGTCGTCAACGCATCGCCCGCCGGCTCGATCGCGGCGAGCGCCACCGACATGGCGAAGTTCATGATCTCCCACCTGAACAATGGCAAAGGCATTCTCGCCGAGTCGACCGCGATTCGCATGCACACGCGCGCCTTCGAGCACGACCCGCGCATTCCCGGCTTCGCGTTAGGTTTCTACGAGAAGTCGAGCCACGGTTTGCGCATCATCGGTCACGGCGGCGACACGCGTTTCTTCCATACGGATCTGGCGCTGATTCCGGACGAGAGGCTTGGCGTCTTCGTCTCGTACAACACGAGCAGCGGCGGTGAGCTCAGTTTCGGGCCCTTCCTCAACCAGTTCCTCGACCACTACTACCCGACGCCGGCACCTGTCGTCCGACTCTCCGCCGACGCCGCGAAAGACGCCGCCCGCGTCGCGGGCGAGTACGAGTTCAATCGTCGCTCATACACGACTTTCCAGAAAGCTCTGGGACTTGCCGGTGACATTCGCATCAGCGCCGGCGACAGCGGACGCCTTGTCCTCCATTCGCCGCTTGGCGATTCGCGCCTCGTCCCGGTCGGTCCGCTGCTCTATCGCGACGAGTTGGGCGGCGACCTCGTGGCCTTCCGAGCGAACGGAAAGGGCAAGGTCGAGCGCGGCTTTCTCGGTGAAGCACCGATGATGACGATGGAGCGCGTCCCCTTCTCCCAGTCGCCGCAGCTCCACTGGGTGCTGCTTGGCCTCGGCATAGTGGTGTTCGTCGGCATTCTACTCGCCGCGATTGGCCGAGTCGTTAGGCGCCGCTTCGGTGAAGCTCGTGCCGACGACGCACTTCCTGGCCGCTGGCTTCTTGTCACGCTCTCGCTGTTCGACCTCGCGTTCCTCGTCGCCGTCGTCTCGATCATTGGCGGCTCGGGTGGCCTCCTCAACGGGCCACTCACCTCGCTCAAGCTCGCGCTCGCGTTGCCTGTCATCGCGACGGTCTGCACGCTTGCCGCAGTGTACGTGGCCGCGCGCCAGTGGCGCGGGAAAGTCGGCACACGTGCGGCGCGGTTGCGCTACAGCGGCGCCGTCTTCGTCGCCTTGCTCTTCACGTGGTCGCTAGCGCAGTGGAACCTGCTGGGGTGGCACCTCTAACCCCGTTCATCGTTGTCACGGGCATCGCGCCGTGCGTGCAGCCGCTCAAAGATTCTCGCCGGCTGGCAGCCAAGCCTTGAGACGCTCGCGCAGCACGCGCAGCGCCTTGCCCATCTGCACCTCGACCGTTTTCACTGAGATCCCCAGTCGTGTCGCGATCTCGGCGTACTTGAGACCGTCCACGCGACTCAGCTCGAATACCTGTCGGCAGCGATCGGGCAGCTCGGCGACCGCTGCCTGAAGCGCGACCTCGATCTCGCCTTCGCGTGCCGCTGCATCGGTCGACGGAAGATGGGCAGAGTTCTCGATGATCTCCGGTTCGCTCTTTCGCTCGATCGCCCGGTGCCGCAACTCGTTCAACGTACGATTACGCGTTGCCTGAAGCAGATATCCGCGCACGGACTCGGTTACGTCGAGCGACTCGCGTCGGCGCCAAAGCTCCAGCATCACGTCTTGCGCGATTTCCTCCGCGGTCGCTCGCTCGCGAAGCATCGCCTCCGCGACGCGCACGAGGAGTGCGTAGTTAGCGCGAAAGATTGCGTCGAACGCGCTTGTCTCACCCGCGCGTACGCGTGCTAAGAGCTCGCGATCGTCAATCGCAGGCGTACTCGTCACGGGCTTTGTGTACTTTAGGGGACATGCGTTGCTCCGATAAGGGGACACCGAGACTCGCGTGTCCCTAACACAAGCGTATGAATACAAACCCCTCGACACCCGACAAGCCGAACGCCCCCATCGATTGGGAGGCAATCGCGCGCTACCTCTCGGGGGAATCGCCTCCCTCCGAATCGGAGCGAATAGCGCAATGGCTCGACGAACACGCGGCCGACGCCGAGCTCGTCGCCGCGCTCGACAAGGCAATGGCCAGCTTCGCCTTGCGCGATGCCGCGGACGTCGACGTGGAGAGCGCGTTGCTTAGCGTCCAGTCCCGTCGTGATGCGTCGACTCCAATCAGGCAACGCAAATCCGCGCCGAGACCGGTCAGAAAGCACATTACCAGAAGGACCGTTTCTCCGTGGCGACTGGTGACCTTGCTGGCCGCGGCGGCCGTCGTGATCCTCGCGGCCCGCACCGTGCTTGAAAAGAAGCGCAGCGTCGCCGCGTCGCCGAGGTCTGTTGGCGGTGACAGCACGCGGGTGTTCACGACCGCTGTCGGAAAGCGCGATTCGCTTCGCCTCCCCGATGGCGGTCGAGTAATTCTCGGTCCCGGAAGCCAGCTGATTGTCGCTGAGGGTTACGGCATCGGTCAGCGGGTTCGAGAGGTCGAATTGCATGGTGAAGCCTATTTCGACGTCGTTCACGACACCACGCGGCCATTCGTCGTCCGTGCGGGTAGCGCGTTGGTCCGAGATGTCGGTACGAGCTTCGATGTCCGCAACGATAGTGGCTCGCAAGTGCAGGTCGTGGTGACGTCCGGTTCGGTGGCGCTCCGCGCGACTGCGGCAGGCGACAGCGTGCTTCTCTCCGCTGGCGACGTCGGCGTCGTTCTGCCGGATGGTCGACTGAGTGCTCAGCATGGCGCACCGATCGCGCCATATCTCGCATGGATGCGTGACAGCCTGATCTTCCGCCAAGCGCCGGTATCGGAAGTGAGCAGCAACCTTCGCCGCTGGTACGGCGTCAGCCTGCATGTCGACGACAGCGCGCTTGCACGCCGGCATCTCACGATGACGCTCGCGGGTGATCCCGTGGACCGCGTGCTGCGGATGATCGGTCTCCAACTCGGCGCCGATGTCGAGCGTGACGGGGACAGCGCAATTGTTCGGGCTTCGGCGCGGAGCACGCGAACGCAATGAGGGCTCGCGCAGCATTGCTTCTGCTGCTGTGTGCACCCGCGCTTGCGCGCGCGGAGCCGGCGTGCGTAGCGCGCACCGGGACGGTGAGTGAAGGACGCCGGTGGCCGTCGCCCCTGGATCGCCTCGTGACGCTGCACAACCGGAATCTCGCTCTGCGCGACGCTCTCGACCGCCTCGCTGCGGCGGCGCATCTGCGTTTCTCCTATTCCACCGAGCTGCTGACCCTCGATCGCCGGGTGTGTATCTCGTACGACTCCGTCGCCGCTGGTTCAATTCTCTCCGACCTGCTCGACGGCAGCGCCGTCACGCCGGTCGTCGCGGGAGACGATCAGGTTGTCCTTGCGCCGGCGGCATCGCCCCACAAGACCGATCAGCGCGCGGAGGAGAACGTCAACGTACTCGATCGCGTCCTGGTCACCGGCAGCGCGCTTGGCGCACCGCAACGCGGGCTTGCTTCGGCCGTAACCGTGATCGACCGGACGCAGCTCTCGCACCAGAGCAACGGGACACTTTCGCAAACGCTAAACGGCAGTGTGGCCGGGCTTTGGCTCTGGGATCAATCGCCATCGAGTCTGTTTGCGCAGTACGGGAGCCTGCGTGGCGCGAGCTCCTTTCAGGTGAGCTATCCGAAGATCTACATCGATGGGATTCAGGTCGCGAACCCGCTCTTGCTCACGGAGATCAGCCCCGATGCGGTCGAGCGCATCGAGGTCATTCGCGGGCCGCAGGGCGCCGCGTTGTATGGCGCCGACGCGATCGGTGGCGTGGTCAACATCATCATGCGCCATGACAACGGCGAAGAGGGCGAAGACGGCACGCAGCTGCGGACGAGCGCTGGCGCGACGCACAGTGCGTTTGCGGCGCACCCCGTGCTCGTGCAGGAGCACACGCTCGACCTGCGCGGCGGGAGCGCGCTCAAGTCCTCGGCGCTGTCCGTCACGTTAGGCAGCGTTGGATCGTACGTGCCGGACGCGCAGAGCAGGGAAGCGCGAGCGGATGCCGGGTTCCGCGTCGTGGGCGCGCGGAGTGTACTCACCGCGACGGCTCGTCTGTTCGCTAAGGATGCCGGCGACGCCACGAGCCCGCTCATCGCCGTGCCGTCGATGCCGCAACTCGGTGAGTCACCAAGCGAGCACGAGCCGTGGCGCATGAATGGTCAACGCGACGTCGACGGCGCGCGCGGAGTGACCGGAAACGGGACCGCCAGTTCCCAATCGGTTCGCGAGTACACGTTAGGCTCTACCGCAACGTTCAACGCCGGCGAGCGCTGGACGCACGTTCTTACGGCCGGCCTCGACGGCTACACGTTATCGGGTAGCCCGTCGGAGATGCTGACGCCGATTCCCTCAGCGATCGATTCGGCGCTTCGCGCGGCTCACGGCAGCGCCAACCGAGCCACGCTTCGCGCGAGTAGCGTCGCCCGATACGGTTCGAGCGCTGGTGTCGCCACGACAACGACGTTCGCGGCCGAGTACTCCTCGCTGCAGCAAATCACGACCGACGACGACGCAGCGCAGTGGGGGCAGCTCGCGAGCAACTACTCGAGTTGGCAGAGCGATGCGGGAGTCGTCGGGCAAGTTGACGCATCCTGGCGCAACGCGCTCTTCGCGACGGGTGGTCTCCGCGTCGAGCGAACGGACGGGCTTGCGGCGACCAATGGACTCGTCAGTCTGCCAATGATCGGTGGCGCTGCTGTCCACGACGTCGGCTCGGTGACGACGAAGCTCCACGCGTCGTACGGCAAGGGCATTCGTCCCGCGGGCACCGCGCTTCGCGCGTCGTGGCTCGCACGACAGTCGCTCACGCAACGAAACCTCGCTCCGGAAGAGCAGTCTGGTCTCGAGGTCGGCGTGGATGCGTTCGTCGGCCATTCGTTCGCCTTTCACCTGACTCGCTTCGATCAGTATGCGTATAACCTGATCCAGCCGGTTGCGGTTGCGTCGGCGATGACGCCGTCGCCGACGGACGAAGGCTCGATGCGCTTGATGTACGCGCTGCAGAACCTCGGAGGGATCACCAATCGCGGGTGGGAGCTAGAGAGCGCCGTGTTCGCCGGGCAGCTCTCGCTCTCAGGCACGCTCTCTCTTGTCGAGAGCCGCGTACGCCAGCTCGCCATCGGCTACCGAGGAGATCTCCAGCCCGGTGATCGGATGCTCGGCGTTCCCGCCGTCATGGGCGGCCTAACGAGTACGTGGACCGCACGTCGCTGGTCCGCGTCGCTCACCGCGTCGCGCGCGTCGGATTGGATCAACTACGACGGCCTTGCGCTCGCGAGCGCATCCTTGACCGCGGGTCATCCAATCGTGGGCGATTTGCTGCGCAGCTACTGGCACTCATACGGCGGCGTGACCCGGATCGACGCGTCTGCGTCGCGACTCCTGTTTGGTGCCTTCACCGCGGTGGTCACGGGCCGGAATCTTCTCGACGTCCAGCGCGGCGAACCTGACAATGTCACTGTTGTACCAGGTCGGACGCTGACGGCGGGGTTGCAAGCGAGATTCTAGTAGTAAGTGACAAGTGGCGAGTGGCGACTAACCTGCTCGCCACTCGCCACTTGTCACTCGCTTACTGGAAAATCAGGAGCAGATAAGCTTTCCGAACGGCAGCCCCATTTTGCAGTTCTTGGTCGTGCCGTTCTTCGTGATCACGACTTTCGCCGTGTCCGTGCCGTCGTACGTGATGACTTCCATTCGCGACTTGGTCACGGGCGCCTGGCCGCTGAGCGTCAGCGTCGCCTGCATGATGCGCATCACGGTGCCTGCGGTCGGGAAGGTCGGGTCATTGTCCTCAAGCGGGACCACGAGGCCCTTCACCGTATCGGCGACCAATCGCGACGACGTGAACGACACACCATCCGCAGTCTTGCCTGTGGCGTCCTCTGTTCCCTTCGAGCCGCCATCCACCGTGCGCTTCGTGCTGCCAGAAGCGAGTCCTCCCACCGTCCGATTGCTACTGTGGTGGACAGTCGCTGTCACGCGGCCGTCGTGACGCGTCACGGTGCCATCGACTGAATCCACGGCGTTGATCGTGTTCGTCTGGAAGTTCGGGAACGGTTGAACGGTTCCTGACGCGTCCTCGAACGAAAACGACCGTTTGATGGTGAGTCCACCTCGTGTAAGGGGTTGGCAGACGTCTCGCCCGGTCGTGCTCGAGAAAGTGCAATTGAAGAGGATATAGCCGAAGCCGAACGGACCGTGGTCGAAATCATGACCGACCGCGACGCCGCCGAAGAATTCCGGACCGATGCCGCCGCCCATCATGTGAGCATCGTCGTCTTTGGCGCCGCGATCGGGCATCCACGGCTCACCTGCGTCTCCGCCCGCCGAAAATGTGTTATCGGTCGAGCTGTACCCTGCCGGCGTCGAGAGAAACGCCGCAGCGAGCTCCCGGGAGGCGACTGACGACGTTGACGACGTCGAAGACGTGGAGTCCGAACATGCAGAAACTGCGAGAACCACCGCGATAGCGGTGGCAAAGCGAAGTGAGGAGCCTGTCATCATGTGTTTCTCCGATCAGCGGTGCCGGCGTTGGCCCGGTTCACGACCAAAGACGCGCAAGCCGCGAGAGCCCGTTGAGAGTCGCAGCGATTGCGTGCTCTTTCTATTCGGCAGTGTGAATAGCCACGGCGTACGAGGCATGCCGTGACTATTCTCACATTCGCTGATGTGTTAACGACTCTTAGCGATCGCCGCGAGATCGCTTCGCGAATTTAACGCGCGCGCGTCACTCGCGATGTCGAGCGCGAGCCACTGCGACCTTTCGGCTGCTTGCGTGAGCGAGCGCCTTCGGTGGCGACAGCTCGCGACACCTGGCGATCGCTTCGAGGGCTCGAGGTGATCGCCTCTTCGCCCCCTTCGGCTTCCGCGTTTACGGCGGTTTCGGCGATCTGCGTCAGCAATTCGTTCGCTTTTCCTTCTTCGTCGAGCGTTTGTTGCAGCAATTTGGCTTGGTCGCTGAAGCCGAGCTGCTGTGCGTACGTGCGCACAGTACCATAGCCGGCCATCTCGTAGTGCTCGACGTGCTGCGCTTTCGAGATCAAGCCCGCGTCGACTACTTCCTCCGTCGCGTCTTCATCAAGCAACTCTTTCGCTTCTTCGATCAGACCTTCCATTCCTTTGCACTTCTTTCCACCCGCCTTCTCGCCGAGCATCTGAAAGATCTTCTCGAGGCGCTCGACGTGTCCCTCGGTCTCGTCGAGGTGATCGGAGAACGCTCTCTTGAGCTGAGGGTTCGTCGCGTTCTTCACCATCTTCGGCAGCGCTTTTACGATCTGCTTTTCGGCGCTGTAGAGATCTTTCAGTTCCGAGACATAGAGCTCCT
>DATBBP010000143.1:0-2716 GCA_036270935.1 Gemmatimonadaceae bacterium | reverse complement strand
GGCGTCTTTCCGCGCATTCAACAGTTCTTTCGCTCTCGTCGCCGCGAGACGGATCGTAGAATCGAGTACGCGTGGTGGCGCGGGCTTGGGAAGAAACGCAATCGCGGCTGTCGCCGTCACGTCGCGATCGCTGAGTGTGAGTGATTGATCGCCGCTGAAAAGCACGACAGCGACGCCCGGAATGTTTTGCGTTATCCGTTCCGCGGCTTCGATGCCCGAACCATCAGGCATGTGGACATCGAGCAAAACGACGTCGGGCACGACGTCTCTCGCGCTCTCGTAGGCTTCGCGTCCCGTCGCCACTTCCGATACAACCGTGTGGCCGAGCGTGGCGAGAAGCTCCACGAGCAGAGACCGTGCGTTGTCGTCATCCTCGGCGATCAGGACGCGAATCTTTGCGGTTTCACTCATCTGGCGAGAATCTGTATCGGCGCGGAAACGAGCGCCAGCCTCAGTACGGACGCTCTTGTGCGGCACCAGAACCTTTTTTTCAAGGAAATTCGAATCTTCGTTCACGCTCCGGCCACTCGAGCCAGAAGCTCTGACGTACGTACAGGTTTACGCAGTACGAAATCCCCCTCCGAGCCCGCAGTCGCGCGCGGCTCCCATCCCGTCACAACGCCAATTCGCAATGCCGGCCAGCGTTCTCGTACGATAGCGATGAGGTCCCATCCGCTACCGTCCGGCAAGCCAATGTCCGTAACGAGTACCTGATACGGTGTCCCACCATTCTTTGCTGCCGATTCGAGCTTTGCTGTAGCGTCGCGCACACATGTCACAGTATCGACCGTATGCCCGTCGGACTCCAGTAGCGCCTGCATGAATTCACGACTGTCGGCGTGATCCTCGACGAGCAACACATGTCGCGGCGCCCGCGTCCTGATTGTCTGGTCCACGGAAACCGCCGTTCCACCAGCGACCGCGAGTGGAAACACAAGGCGAACCGTTGTCCCAACTCCCGGCATCGACTCGATCTCCGCGTGACCTCGGTGTCGCTTCACGATGCCGTAAACCTCGGCAAGGCCCAGGCCTGTCCCTGCTTTTCCTTTCGTCGTGAAGAATGGCTCGAACGCACGCTCGCGGACCTCCGCGGACATTCCAACGCCGGTGTCGCGAACCTCGACATCCACTTCACCGCCAGTCGAATACGTCCGAATTGCCAGAGTGCCTCCCCCCGCCATCGCGTCGAGCGCGTTCTGAACGAGGTTCAGCAACGCCTCACGCAACTCGCCGGCGATGCCGCGCACCATCGCGCCGCTGGCGAGATTGCTGTCGAACTTCACCACGCCACCCTTCGCGCGTTCCGCCCAGAGCGGCCGCGTCATCGCCACAACCTCGTCGCACACCTGCGAGAGATCGACAAGCTCCTCGCTTTCTCCCTGTAACGGCTCCTGTCGAATGAAGCGACCGACGCGCGCTGCGGTCGCCGCGCCTGTCTCCGCGGCCTTCGCAATGCGGTCGGCGTAGTCCCGCACTTTGTCAGGATTGTTGGCGCTCGCCTGAAGGAGATACGCCGCTGCCATGATCGGGTTGAGCGCGTTGTTTACGTCGTGCATGACGCCGGCGGCAAGTTGTCCAACTGCGGCCAACCGGCGTTCACGCGCTCTCGCTTCCTGAAGCGCGAGCACTTCGGCTGTGCGCTCCTCGACCATCTTCTCGAGTCGCTCGGCTTCTGTCGACACTCGGTCGTACAGCTCGGCGGTGCGGCGCGCCTCTTCCTCGAGCTGCCGAGCGAGTTGCGTCTTCACTGTGACGTCTCGCTCGACGGTTACTGCACCTCGAATTTTGCCGTGCTCATCGTACAGCGGATTCGAGTTGACTTCGATGATCACCTGACGGCCGTCTGGCCCACGCTTAACAGCGAGTGTCTCGCCGCGCACGCGCTCGCCGCGCAGCGCGCGCGCCGTCGGATGCTCGTGCATGAAGAGGCTGGTGCCGTCGATCGTTCTTGGTCGATCCAGCTGCCAGAGCTCGCGCAGTGTCGAGGGCTGGCCAGTTGGATGATCGTGTAAGGCCTGCGCATTCGACCTAACGGTTCGGCCTTCGGTATCGACGACGCGCACCGAATCGGGAATGACGTCGAAGATCGATTCGAGCTGAGCCACGCTGCGAGCGAGGTCTTCGCGCAACTCCTCTCGCTCCGTGACATCGATGCCCGCAAAGAGCAGCCCACGCGCTTTCCCGCTGCTGCCGCGACGACTTGGTTCCGCGAGCGGCGTGAAGGTGACTTCGATCAGGCGACGGCCGGCTCGCGTCTGGAACGGAACGCGCGCGGCGACAACGGGAACGCCGTCCAGCGCACTGTCGATCTGGTCGGTGAGATCGGCGAGTGCGTTCGGGAACGCGTCGTAAATCGCGCGCTGCGCTGCGCCCGCGACATCGAGACCGGTGAGCTCGCGATACCGCGTGTTCGCGGTGACGAGCTTCAGATCAGGGTCGAAGGTCGCGAACGCGAGAGGGACCGCCTCGAAGAGCAGCTCGAGACGAGCTATCTCCGACGGGACGGTTTGTCGACTACGGTCCACGTCGGAATTGGAGTGCGACACGGGGATCGGCGGGATGAGTCGTGAGGACAGCTGGCAGCGTGTCCACGATGGGCGGGGGGCTTGGCGGTGTCAATGACAAGCGCCGCGAACGCGTGCTCAGGGCTTTCGGGCATCCGGCCCGCGAACGCAATCGCGTGTTATGAGTCGAGCGCCAAGTCCATACCTGAAAA
>DATBBP010000142.1:0-3694 GCA_036270935.1 Gemmatimonadaceae bacterium | reverse complement strand
ACTCCCTCTCGAAGCCCTGCACCGTGCACTCGCATCTATTGCGAGTGAGATCGAGCGACAACCGTCTGCATGATCGCCGCGGTGCTCCTTGCCGCGGGAAGCGCACAGCGGTTCGACGGCACACAAAAGCTGTTGGCGATGGTCCCGACGAAAGACGGTGCTGTTGCGCTTGTTCGCCATTCGGTCGCGGGCCTTCTTTCGGCGGGGCTGCCGAATGTGGTCGTGGTTACTGGGCGCGACGACGATCAGGTCCGTCGCGCGCTGAATGGAATGGATGTGCGCTTCGTGTTCAATCCGGATTACGCTTCGGGCTTGAGCACCTCCCTGAAAAAGGGACTCTCCGAAGCACTGCACCTGTGGCCGAAGGCCGAGGAGCTTCTTGTCGCACTCGGCGATCAGCCGCTAACGGGAACGGGAATTATCGAAACGCTGCTCTCGGTCGATCGAACGCCGGATGACCGGCGCCGGCATCCAATCCTGGTGCCTCGCTTTCGCGGCGAATTCGGAAACCCCGTGCTGTTCGCTCGCGAGCTTGCACCCGAGCTGCTCGAAGTCATCGGCGACCGTGGTGCGCGCGCGATCGTCGAGCGCGATCCGTCGCGCGTGCGTTGCGTCGATTTCGACCGCGCGATGCCGCTGGACGTCGATACGGTGAGCGACCTCGCTGCACTAACAGATGTTCACCACGAATAATCGTTGCATTCCAGACGACCTGCGGCTTTTATTAGCCCGCCGCAAGTAGGGCGCAGTTTCGTCGACGCTGAGCAAGAACGCGCAGGTCACTGCGCGCGATTCGAGATGCGAAGTCACGAACCCCTCACTTTGCAGGAGGCGCGTCATGTTACTCCCCGCAGCGCAAGCCTCGACGCATCGACGTGGCTTTCTCGGCCGACTCACCGCGGGCACACTCGCTCTCATGGGTGTCGCCTCGGCCAACCCGCGAGTTGTTGAAGCAGAGCCGATATTCGGCGCGGGAGCGGACGATTGGCTCAACGGCATAACGGGAGCGTATCGCCAGTTCTTCGACGGCGTCACCGCGAATGACGGATTCTCGTTTGCATTCGCGATGACGTTCATGAACACGATCGGCGAGACGTACAAGGTCCCCGACAAGGACATCACCGCCGTGGTCGGACTGCGTCACTTCTCCATTCCGCTCGTCTTCAACAACGACATCTGGGCGAAGTACAAGCTCGGCGAGATGTTCAAGATCAACGATCCGGTGACGAAGGCGCCTGCCGTGCGCAATCCATACGCTTACGTGAAGGAAGGTGAGCTGCTCTTCCCCGGAATGGCGTTCGAGAAGCTGCAGGCGCGTGGTGTGATCTTCACCTGCTGCAACGTCGCGCTCACGGTTCTCAGCGGAATGGCGGCGGGCGCAGCCGGGTTGCCGAAAGAGGGCGCGAAGCAAGAGTGGCTTGCCGGGATGTTCAAGGGCGTGAACGTCGTCCCGTCTGGCGTCCTGGCGGTGAACCGCGCGCAGAAGAAAGGCTGTACCTACTGCTACGCTGGCTGATTCGCGGCCGAGCTCGCGCGAGGGGGTTGCTTCGCTTGCAGCCCCCTCGATTTTTCTAGGATGCATGCGAGTGTGGTCATGACCGAGAGGGGCCAATGAGCGACGCTAAGACTGACAAGAGCGAGACCGAACACGTCGAGAAGTCCGAAACCGAGTGGCGAAAGGAGCTTTCCCCGCTACAATACCGAGTACTTCGCGAGAAGGGCACCGAACCGCCGTTCACCGGCCAATACTGGAACGAGCACGCGGACGGCGTCTATCGCTGCGCGGCGTGCGGCAATCCGCTTTTCGATGCGTCGACGAAGTTCGAGTCGGGATCGGGTTGGCCAAGCTTCTATCAGCCGATCGCGAGCGAGCGCGTCGACACCGAAAAGGATCGCAGCCACTTCATGGTTCGCACAGAAGTGCATTGCGCCCGATGCGGCGGACATCTTGGTCATGTCTTCGACGACGGCCCGCAGCCAACCGGCCTGCGCTACTGCATCAACTCGACGTCGCTCGACCTGGACAAGGACTCGAAATAGCAGGGCGGTCCTCGGGCTCTAGCCACGACAGCGACAGTGGTGCATCCTAGGCGCTGCCTCAGCAGAGGAAGCGCCGATGCAGGGACTAATGATGGACGTGCCGCTCACGATTCCGTTGATCGTGCGACACGCCGAAGCGCTCCACGGCAAGAAGATCGTCGCGAGCCGATCGGCCGATCGCAGCGTGCGCCATCTGACTTACGCCGAGGTCCTCGGACGCGCGCGGCGGCTTGCCGGGGCGTTGCGCAAGTTAGGCATTCGGCGTGGCGATCGCGTGGCGACGTTCTGCTGGAACCATCATCAACATGTCGAGACGTATTTCGCGGCGCCCTGCATGGGCGCCGTCGTGCATACGCTCAACATTCGCCTCGGCGCCGAGGAGCTCTCGTACATCGCGAACCATGCCGACGACAGCTTGATCATCGTCGATCGCGTGCTGCTGCCCGCATTCGAGCGCTTCCGCGATCGCCTGACGAGTGTGCGTGAGGTGATTGTCATCGATGGCGACGGACAGGGGCCACCCGGCGCCATCGATTATGAATCGCTCATCGCTAACGCGGAGCCTGACGAGTTCGCGGATCACATCGAGGAAAGGGACGCGGCCGCGATGTGCTACACGAGCGGCACGACGGGGCGGCCGAGGGGCGTCGTCTACTCGCATCGCTCGCAGCTGTTGCACACGCTCGTGATCCTGCAGGCGTCGTGTCTCGGACTCGGCGAGGGGGATACGGCGCTCCCCGTCGTACCGATGTTTCACGCGAACGCGTGGGGGGCGCCGTATGCAGCGACCTTGGCGGGGGCCAACCAGGTACATGCAGGTCCATGTCTCGACGCGCCCAGCCTTCTCGAGTTGATGTCGACCGAGCGCGTGACCACGACGATGGGCGTGCCCACGATCTGGATCGGTATCCTGCAGGAGCTCGATCGCAATCCTGACGCCTACGATCTGTCCGCGCTGAAGCGCGTGCTGATCGGTGGTGCCGCTGTTCCGGAATCGTTGATTCGCGCGTTCGCGGAGCGGCATGGCATCGTGATCACGCAGGGCTGGGGAATGACGGAAACGTCGCCGGTGGGCAGTCTCTCGGTGCTCACGAGCGAGCTTGCCGTAGCGGACGCGGATACGCAGTACGCTTATCGATCTCGCGCGGGACGGCCCGTGCCGCTCGTTGAAGTGAGGGTCCGAGACGATTCCGGCGTACGGCCGTGGGACGACACTGGCATGGCCGAGCTCGAGATTCGAGGGCCATTCGTCGCCGCATCGTATTACAACGCACCGGAGACGGCAGACCGGTTCACCAACGATGGCTGGTTCAAGACCGGCGACGTCGCGAGCATCGATTCGCGGGGGTACATCAGGATCCGTGACCGAGCGAAGGACGTCATCAAGTCCGGCGGTGAGTGGATCAGCTCCGTCGCGCTCGAGAATGCAATCATGGGAATGCCGGCGGTCGCCGAAGCAGCAGTCGTGGGCGTTTCGCACCCGCGATGGGACGAGCGGCCGCTCGCGCTGGTCGTGTTGCGCGAGGGAGCGACGTGTACGTCAGACGCGATTCGCCAACATCTCGAAGCTCACTTTCCGAAGTGGTGGTTGCCTGATGGTATCGAGTTCGTCACCGCGATTCCGAAAACGAGCGTTGGGAAATTTCAGAAACGC
>DATBBP010000141.1:0-6173 GCA_036270935.1 Gemmatimonadaceae bacterium | reverse complement strand
CCTTTTCCTTCTCGTCGGTATCCTCGGACTAGGCGTGGCGCTCTGGAGGCAGCGCGGCGTAGCGCGTGTCGCCGGTTTCGGCATCGCCTGGCTCTGCATAACGCTTCTGCCAACCAGCAACTTCGTCGTTCCGGCGGGCATCATCCTCTCCGAGCGAACGCTGTTTCTTCCGAGCTTTGGCGCCTTACTCGCTGTCGGAGCGCTGATTTCCTTGCTTGCCGATCTTCTTGCACAAGTGCAATCGAACGGTGTCGCGCGCAACTATCGGGTTGTCACGATCGTGGCGCTCGTTGGCATACTCGTCGCCGGTTCATGGCGCAGTGTGACCCGCACTACGGTTTGGCACGACAATGAGCGATTGTTCACGCAATCCGTCATCGATTCGCCACAGAGCTACCGCGCCCACTACATGCTCGGGGCGTGGATGTTCGCGACGGATCGCAAACGAGAGGGCGAACATCACTATCGCCGCGCGCTCGCCCTCTTCCCGTACGACCCGTTCATGGCGTACAACCTCGCGATGCAGTACCAAGCAAGCGGAATGTACGCCGCGGCGATTCCGCTGTATCAATGGGCCTTCAGCATTGCGCCTCACTTCCGCCAGGGAGAGGGACGGCAAGACCTCGCCATTTGTCTCGCCGGTGCGAATCGCCCGGCCGAGGCGCGCGAGCAGGCGTTGCTCGCCATGCAGTATGGCGGAGCGTCGCTACGAGAACTGCGCCGCATCGTGCAATTCAGCGACAGTGTCATGCGTAAGTCGCCTAACGCCACGAGCAGGGCGCCCAACGCCGGGGCAAAGAGCCCGCAGCCGCGGAGCGCGATGTCCCCCTTCGGTGATGGCAAAATGCTAGGGACCTCGCAATTTGCTCGTGTGGCGGTGATCACCGGGCGGTGAGCCGTTATGCCTAACACACGTCACGGCGTGACCTTAGCGACCACGAATCAAATCACTGTCCCATGGCCCGGTGGTTGCCCTGCTTAACGCCGATTTTTCGGCGGAGCCACCGGCTCCCATCAGTTCACTTTCCCCGGAGAGAAGAGACATGCTCCGCAATCGAAAGGGTTTTACGCTCATCGAGCTGCTGATCGTGGTCGTCATCATCGGCATCTTGGCCGCGATCGCGATTCCGAAGTTCGCCAACACCAAGACGAAGGCGTACGTGACGGCAATGAAGTCGGACCTGCGCAACCTCGTCACCGCTGAGGAGGCGTTCTTCTCCGACTCGACGTACTACACGACCGCAACGGTTCTCGTTGCGCGCAACGGCTTCAAGAACTCGTCTGGCGTCGGCGTGCCCGCGGTCACCCCGGGTGCTGGTTACTGGTCGGCGACCGTGACGCACAGCCAGATCTCGGGCGGTACCTGCGGTATCGGCGTCAACACGACGAACCCGATCATCACCACGGCTGGCGACGGCGAACCGAGCTGCTACGTCCCGTAATACACAGACGTAGACGTCAGTGCGAGGAAGGCTCGTGACCCGGTCACGGGCCTTCTTCTTTTTGGGACTCTTCTAATCAAATCCTCATCGTCGAGCACACCTTCTGGCATGTCGGACGCCAATCCCGGGTGAAGCTCCAATTGTTCAAACCCAACACGGCGGAACACTGCATAACACGGCGGCGCCGACGGCAATGATCATCGCGGACGCCCCTGACGCGTTTGGCAGTGTTTCGTCTTGTTTCGCCGTGTTGGACGTTCCATCAGGTGCGTACCGGAACTCGGAGCCTACCACGAGTGGGAACGTCACGAGCCACGCAAGACGGTCGTCTTCAGAGATCGATGACGCCGCCCTCCAACCTCCCTCACCGATCGCTCCAAACGGAGCTGCTGATCAAGCTCGCCGTGCTGCTCGCAGCGGCCGTGGTGCTTCCGCTCGCACTGCTCTCGTCGCGTCGGCTGCCCGCGGTCCACGATCCTGTCGTTCTCGCGTTCATCGTGGCGACCGACGTCATTCTCTTCATCGCATGGGCCGGCCTCGTGTTGCGCGACGCCGTCATCCGGCCGCTGCGCAATCTCGCGAAGGCCGCAGAGGAGATTGTCGCGGGCGATCTTGCGCGCAGAATGCCGGCGACGTCGGTCGTCGAGTTGCATGATGTCGCGTCGAAATTCGATCAACTCACCGCGCGCGCGCTCGAGGACCAGGCGCAGCTGGTCCGTGTCGAGAAGCTGGCGAGCATCGGCCGATTGGCCGCCAGTGTCGCCCACGAGATCGGCAACCCACTCGGCGCCATCCTCGGTCAGGTTCACCAACTGCGCACGCGGCTGCGCGATCGCGCCGACTCCCTCGAGATGCTCGGTGCTCTCGAGCGAGAAAGCGCGCGCATCGAGCGGATCGTGCGAGGTCTTCTCGACTACGCGCGCGCGCGACCGCCGGCACCGGCACCGGTTGCGATCGATGACGTGGTTCGCTCCTCCGTTGCGCTGCTGCGCTCCCAGGGCTTGTTCGCAGCCGTCGACGTCAGGACGGAGCTCACTGACGAGTCGCTATTCGTTTCGGGCGACCGCCACGATCTCGAGCAGCTCTTCGTCAACCTGCTCGTCAATGCCGTGGACGCAATGAACGGACGAGGGCAGATTGTCGTAAGGCTCGAGCGCGCGGCGCGATTCACCTTGCGAGAGCCGGCGACGCGTCGCACGGCGGACGGCAGCGTCGGCGTGATCGAGCATCCACCTTCGCTGCGTGCGCAGCGCTGGCTCGCGGGACACGACGCGATCGAGATCGCCAAGATCATCGTCGCCGACTCGGGACCTGGAGTGCCGCGCGAGCTCGCGGAGCACATCTTCGATCCGTTCTTCACTACCAAGCCATCAGGGAAGGGAACCGGGCTCGGTCTCGCCATCGTCTCACGGATCGTCGACAACTTTCATGGTACGATTTGGGTTACCGCGGCGCGCGAAGGCGGCGCCGCGTTTCACGTGCTCTTTCCGATCGTTGCTCTGCCCGCGGACGCGAAGGCGGCGCCGGCCGTGATTCGCCGACGTCCGACGCCACCGGTCGGGTGGGCACGCAAAGCACGCCGGTGAGCGCGGCGAAGAAATAATCCGCACCGCAACCGAACGCTGATCACACCCGTCGCGTGACACGTAGCTTGGCCACATCGAGCCAGGCGAGGACGTGTTCCGCGATGGTCAGCCGCAGCGGTCTTTGCGTAGAGCATTGGCATGGTGCCGTGCACCGGTATGCTGCACGCGGTGGATTCAGCCTCATCGAGTTGCTCGTCGCACTCGTGCTTCTCGAGGTCGGACTGCTCGCGCTCGTCGGCATGGCAGCCGGGAGCACGCGCGAGACGAATGCGTCACGACGCGAAGCCGCGGCATTGAGCCTTGCTTCGGCACGCCTCGAGCGCACCGCAAGTCTCGCCTGTCGAGGCAGCGACTCCGGCGTGTCGTCGGCCGGCCCAGGACTCACTGAATGGTACGCCGAGATCGTTGGGCCTAACGGGACGCGCGTCATCAGCGACAGCGTCGTTACCGTGACTACGCGCGGCCGCCGCGCGATTGTGCTTCGCACGGGCGCGCCATGTTAATCAGCCGGCCATTTGGAGCGCGCGGGGGCTTCACCCTCGTCGAGGTGAGCATTGCGCTCGTTCTCGCCGCGCTCGTGCTGGGACTCGTGTTTGCCGTCGGCAGGCGGCTCGGGAAGCAATCGAGCGGAGAGGCAGAACGTCTGGCAGTGAGTGAACAGCTCATGGCAGCCGCGGAGGTTCTGCCGATCGACCTGCGCGGTCTCTCTCCCCTGGGCGGCGACATCGCCTTGGGGGAGGCACGCGATAGCTCGCTTCAGCTTCGGCAAACGATCGCCAATGCGCTCGTGTGCAGCGCATCGGCGTCGACGTGGACGGTCGCTCCGTACCTGGGTGCGGGTGGACGGTCGGTCGTGCCGGGAGTCCAGGATGGCGATACCGCTTGGCTGCTCTCCGACGACGACGCGGGCGAGCACTGGCGCGCCGTGCGGCTTCGGGCTGCGCGTCGCGCACCCGGCGGCTGTTCTCTCGTCACCGATGCCGAAGGAGCGAAAGTGTTTGATGTTACTCATCAATGGTCGCTCGATCTCCGCGACAGCGCAATCGCGAGTACCGGCGCGATCATTCGTGTCACCCGGCCGATTCGCTTCAGTTTCTACCGTGCGAACGACGGACACTGGTATCTCGGCTTGCGCACCTGGAACGGCCTCTCGTTGGAGTTCAACGGAATACAACCGCTGAGCGGTCCGTTCGGGCCGCCTTCCGATGGTCGCGGCACCAGGTTCATCTACTTCGACAGTAACGGAGCTGGGTTTGCCTCCGGTACCGCCGACACGCGCGGGATCGCGCGCATCGAGGCCCTGCTTCACGCCGAACCCGGCGACTCGGCGTCTGTTCGCGATTCGCTCACCGTCGTTACCGCACTTCGTAACCGGCGATGAGCGAGTACTCATCCGCACGAGAGCGGTCGAACCACCGCGGCGTGGCGCTTGTTGCCGTCTTGTACTTCCTCGTCGTCTGCGCACTGACTATCGCCGCGGTGGTCTTCGCTCAACGCTCGGCGAAGCGAAATGCGCTCAGCACGGCGAACGGCACTCAGCTGCTCGCGGCGGCAGAGGCGGCGCTGCATTCGGCGCTCAGTAGCTGGAGCTCGGCCGAGCGAAGCCGTCAGGCTGTCGGAAGTACAGCAGCGAGCACTGCGACGAACAATGCCAGCGTACGTACCACGACGTACGTCACGCGTCTCACGTCGCGAGTGTTTTCGATCACGAGTGAAGCGATGTTCGCCAGCAGCAATGTCGCGCGACGGGTGAGCCTGCTCGTCCGTCTTCCTTTCGACGCCAGACCGGTTCGTGGCGCGCTGATCTCGGCAGTCGACGTAACGATTGGCGCACAGGTGCGTTTTGCAACGGACAGCACGCCGTGCGATACGGCATCGGCGGCCGTGGTCCTCACGCCGAATGCGGGGCTCGCGATCGACGCGGACATTCCGCCCGCCTCTCAGCCATCGATGCTGCGTGACTCGATCGCCGACGACTCGAGCACTTATCTCCGCGTGGCCGACACATGGTGGAGCGAGCTCGCACAGCGTGCCGACATTCGCTTGGCTGCTGATGCGCGCATCACGCCGACGCCAATCGTCGTGGCGGGCAAGTGCAGCACGAGCGACGCGAACTGGGGCGATCCGCTTGGACTCATCGCCGAGTGTGCCCATCGCGCGCCGCTCGTGTACGTGCCCGGTGATCTCACGATCGACGGTGGGGCCGGGCAAGGTGTCCTCCTTGTCGAAGGACATCTCGCGATCGCGGGTCCATTCACGTTTTCCGGTCAGATTGTCACGAGGCACGGCATCGAGACGCTCGCTGACAACATTGCGATCAGTGGCGCGGTGTACGCATGGCGCTCGAGCAGCGACGCGAGTGTTTCGCACGCAATAACGAATGACGTGAGGCTCACGCACGCAACGACATTGCGCTATTCGGCCTGTGACGCTCGACACGGCATCGCGTCATGGCTACAACCGCGACGCGTGCGTGAGCGCGCATGGTCGGAGCTGTTTTGAGAGTGGCAACAACGTGTCAGTTCACTACAAAAGCGATGTTACGCTTGGGTTCGTTGGTCGTTCTACCCGGTAGAACTGACCCACTCGCGCGGTCACCATGCCCCGGACGGGATGTGACAGCAGATGTGAACGAACGAGGCGAGCGCGATGAGTCACAGCATGTTAGGCAGTCGGTTAGTAAGTTTGTAACACAACGCGCGCGGACATTCCGCCCGCACGCGTCTTTCCTTCCGCGGTGAAGCGTGGGCGTTCGGTGATCGGTCGCCGCGCTTCCTGGTCTGCACCGCCCCATGGGACTTTTCGGTCGCAAGAAGACGACGGTCGGTCTCGACATCGGCTCCGGGCTGGTGAAGGTCGCCGTCATCGACCACTCGAAGAGGGAACCGGAGCTGATCAAGGCTGCGGTCGCGCCCTTGCTCGCCGACGCAATCGTCGAGGGCGAAGTCATGGACCCCGGCATCGTCGCCGAAGCGGTGCAGACGGCGCTTGCCGCCGCGGGCGTGAAATCCAAACATGTCGTCACGGCCGTTGGCGGCCGCGACGTGATCATTAAGAAAATTCAAATCGAGCGCGTCAAGGAACAGCAGGCGCGCGAACTGATGCGCTGGGAAGCGGAGCAGCACGTTCCATTCGATATGGAGTC